>JAILOA010000466.1 GCA_024691065.1 Lachnospiraceae bacterium
GCAAGCCATCTGCCCTTTATCCAGGCTGAAAACACCTGATTTAATTTAACCTTATCAATTGTAAATGGAATAATGCCATCAGGAGTGATAACATCTATCTGCTTATTTGAAAGCACGTAAGAGGAACCACAATAAGGACAGGCACCTGCTGTCTCATTGGCACCGACTTCAATAGAAGCGCCGCACCCCTTACATTCCATGGTTTGAGAGGTTTTCTCTGCCGCTGACACCTTTTCCTTAGCTGCCAGGGTAAGCTTTCTCTCCTTAATCTTGGAGGAATCATTTTCTATCTCCATGATATTACCACAGTTAGGACATTCAAAAGCACCATGCTTTGAACTCCATTCCATTATACCTCCACATGATTCGCATTTGTAACTCTTTTGTTCATCTGCCATTTTTTGTCTCCCTTTCTTTTAATTATTAGTTTTTTTACACCTCAGTTAACAAATTACCCCTCAATTGCCTCACGGATTTTCTTTCCAATCTCAGCATTATCCGCACTGTCTCCCGGAACCCAGCCTACATTTACATTATCACCTTTAAAACGCGGGATAATATGCATATGGTAGTGGAAAACCGTCTGTCCTGCGGCTTCACCGTTATTTTGCAATATATTAATTCCGTCGCAATTAAGTACCTTCTTCATACCGGCTGCGCATTTTCTTGCAACCTTAAGTATTTTCTCCAAATATTCATCAGGTAATTCAAATATATCTGCCCCGTGACATTTTGGCAATATAACTGCATGTCCCTTCGAAGCCGGCGCAATATCAAGCATTACAAGAAAATCATCATCCTCGTAAATCTTTTCGGATGGAATTTCCCCCTTTACAATCTTACAAAAAATACAATTATCGTCTAACATATTTTCCTCCTTAAATTTTATAAAAATGTATTATCAATGTCTGTTTATATGTCTTTTATAAGGTTTTATTCTCACACTTTATAGTCCTTTAGTCCTACCCTTTTAGATTATAAAATGATAAGATTATTATGCCTTTGGCCCTATGCTTTACAATTACAAAATGATGAGATTATTATGCCTTTGGCCCTATGCTTTACAATTACAAAATGATAAGATTGTAATGCATTTACTATATAATTATGCCTTACGGTTATAAAGCTTTGTATATTTTTTAAGCTTTTTAACAACATTAGCCGGAAGCTTCTTTTTCGCCATTCTGAATTGCCAGTTTGTACCGATGGTTGAAGGCATATTCATCCTGGCACTTGTGTCAAGCCCCAGTAAATCCTGTACCTGGAAAATAACCGTATGAGCGGTACTCATAAACCCAAGCCTTATAATTGCATCATTAACCTCATCCATAGAAGCCTTTGGCGAAAGTCCGAGGAACTCCTTTATATACAAAAGTTGTTTCTCCGGAATTGATTCAAGATATCCTATAGCAGTATCATTATCATGTGTTCCGCCGTAAACTATATAATTGCAATTCTTATAATTCTGAGGAAGATAGGTACTTTCGCATCCACCGTCAAATGCAAATTGCAATATCTTCATTCCAGGCCATTTACATTTATCTATAAGCTTTTGAACCGGCTTGGTAATAACACCGAGGTCCTCTGCTATAACCTTGGAATCACCCACTGCAGACTTAATCACATCAGTAAGCTTCTTTCCCGGTCCCTTTATCCATTCACCGTTAATAGCAGTTTCCTCTTCAGCAGGAACGCTCCAATAATTAACAATTCCGATAAAATGGTCAATCCTTATAACATCATACAGATCGGCACATTTCTTCATACGCCTTCTCCACCATTTGAAATTATCCTCTTCCATCTTATCCCAATTGTAAATTGGATTTCCCCAACGTTGACCGTCCGCTGAGAAAATATCAGGCGGAACCCCCGCTACGTGTCTTGGCCTTCTCTCGCTGTCTAAATCAAAGAGTTCCGGATTAGTCCATACGTCGGAACTGTCCAATGCAACATAGAGCGGTATATCACCAATAATATATATTTTTTTGGAATGAGCATATTTTAACAATTCTTCATATTGGAGTTGAAACTCATATTGCAAATATTTCCAAAAATCGATTTCCTTCTTTAATCTCTTCTTTGCGGCCTTAATGGCATCCTTCTTCCTGAAACGAAGCTCCTTATCCCAGAGAAGCCATTCCTTACCGCCATTTTCATTCTTTAAAGCCATATAAAGTGCATAGTCATCCAGCCAGAAG
>JAILOA010000468.1 GCA_024691065.1 Lachnospiraceae bacterium
CTTTTTACCGCTATTCCCATACACATTATGGCAATCAGCGATGCAAACGGGATCCACTTCACTTCGGTTTCCACTGCCGAAATAAGAAAGCTCACTGATAAAAATATAACCGTCATAATGACAAGATTCATATTAACCTTCGAAAACCATTTAAAAATCGCATATCCGACCAGAAATCCAACAATTATTCCAAGTATAATCGATACCGGTATATTTACAAAGGACATAACGGATACCTTCTGTCCCTGTGCAAGCCCGGTAAATGTAGTAAACATAACTATTACAAATACATCATCCACCGATGCACCGGCAAGTATCATCTGAGGTATTCCCTCTTTTATGCCATACCCTTCATCTATAAGTTTAATCATCCTTGGAACAACAACCGCCGGAGAAACCGCTCCGATAACCGCTCCGAGAATGGCAGCATCCAACCTGCCAATCCCCAAAACAAGCGGCGCTAGTATAATCATTCCAATCATTTCAATACAAGCCGGAACAAAACACATCATTATCGCCGGCCTTCCAACCTTCTTCAAGTCCGAGAGATTCAGCTTTAATCCGGCTCTTATAAGAATTATTATAAGAGCAATTCTTCTGATATCCGAAGAAATATTCAGGATAGAATCATCTATCAGATTTAAGGCATAGGGTCCGATTATTATTCCGGCAATAATCATTCCAAATAGTCCCGGAAATTTTATTTTCTTGCAAAATGTACCTAATAACAACCCGGATAATATAATAATAGCAATACTAATCAGCATAAATGTCTCCTTTCCATGCAGAAAAGCTGACAATTTCTGCATCACAAAAAAAGATACAGAAGTCATCAGCTCTTATAGGCGGTTTAAGCTTCACTGCTAAGGGAGACCTCATTCCCTCTTTATTAAGGTAAATGTTACTACATATTTCAAATTATGTAAAGAATTAATTATTTCAAATTCCCCGGGGAACTGCTAAAGTTCAAATTTCCCAATCAAATTCCCCGGACTTTATGGTGTTTTGTATTTATTTACCTGGTCCCACCGAAGGTCTGGTGCTTTCCGGCATAATTTTTTCCGGTGCATTTTGACCCATTTTATCTTCCTTATAAGTCTTTGCCCTGTCTGCACCGTAAATATTAGCAAATATATGTGGTGTCTCACTTATATATTTTAATTCTTCTATCTTACCATTCTTATCTTTGCGGGCATTATCAATACGGGTAATAAGTTTTTCGGTACGTTTGCTTACTCCCGGTGCATTCTTTGTGACAACTGCAATTGCATCAAGTGCATTGTCAAAGCACTCTCTTCCTTCTGGGAATGTACGAACCTTCTCTTTACCCTGCATGTATTTTCTGGCCGCACCGAAAACCTTGATAGAAGTAAGTCTTAGCTTATCTGCATATTCCTCCTCAGACATATTATTCTTTAAATGACCTAAGTCAGCAGCTTCCTTTATGGCATTGTAGAGATTCTTATATTCCTGGCTATGCTTTGCAGGATTAACCATATTCTCGCTGAGAGTCTTCATTTCCATACAGTAATTTTCATAATTTTCCGGTTTAACACTATACATTTGTTTGTAAATGTTGGTTGTAAATTCCCTGACACTTCTTTCGCTTTTCAGAGCATTATGTAACTGTTCATCCGATACATTTAAAGAATCAAGCTGATATACATCCCTGGCAAGTTCCATATTCTGATGGATACCGCTCACATCAAATGGTCTCTTCTTTTCCTTTAATGCAGACATATTCATCATTTTTGCAAGATTTTCAATCATCTCTTCTCTTGTCTTTCCTGCATTATGACCTGTATGAAGTTCTGCATAATGCTTATAATCACGAGGCATCTTCTTAGGAATTAATTTTACGATTTTATTATACCATTTTTCCTTAACAATATCTCTTACTGTTGAATTCATAGAACATTCTTCATAGACTATATTATCTGCATAAGTACTCTTTGCATCAAGACGATTACGATAAATATGGCCAAAATCAGTTTCATGACTGACACCCATTTTATTTTTACTGTTTAATGCAGCCTTGACAAAATTCAATTTTTCAACCGTAGAAGTTTTGACTAATTTATCTCCCAATTCAACTCCATAATAATTTTCCCAACTATTATACGCATGCTTACCCATTAAGCTTGCACCTTTAGATGCATTATCTACGCATAAATTATACAGCTTTTCATCTTCTTCGGAAAGATTTTTCTTCTCTCTATTTATTCCTCTTTCTTTATGAATATCATACATCGTTTCAACGATATATTTTCTAAGTGCTTTTTCATCGGTGAAAAATTCCCAAACCTTGGAATCCTTAGTTGCACCTGTACCGATATTCACATGAGCTTCCTTCTCCTCCGGTTTCAAATGCATACTCTCATGAAGCTGTTCGATGGTTAAATTTTTATTGGATATATCTATTCGTTTAGTATCAATAAGTTTATTTACGTATATTGAAAATCTATCCATAGCCTCCTTTTCAAGATTCTTAAGAGCGTCCTTATTATCTGCAAAACCACCTTTATTAAATAAAATCTTTGCTTTGTGATGTACCTCGTTCTCAGCCAGAAAAAGCTGTCTTTTCCTTATCGTTTCATTTCTTTTATTTGCTTTTGCCTGTTCTTCGGATATGGTAACAAGCGGGTCATCTTTTCTTAATTCTTCTACATTTTTCTTTACAGCTTCGTATATATTGTGATAATCTTTACCAATGCTAACGGTAACCTTAACATCAATATATCCTAAATCCTCTATAATATTAAAGATTTCAGAAGGCTTTCCACCTTCAATTCTTGAACTGATTGTATTTTTAATAATATTTTTTTCTTTTTCTTTTTCAGCAATTGAAGTTCTTCCTGTTTTATCAAAACCGTAGGCAGATCTATCCGCTATACTATACTTTTCTCCGTAATCTCCCAGTTTATTTTTTAATGAATACAGATAAGTATAATACAACTTATCCTTTTCATTAGTCTGGGCATTAAAAGTCTCTTGATAATTATTTTTTTCAGTTTCATAAGTAGGATTATCAATGAACTTTACAACCTCATTTAAAACACCTTTCCTGTCAATATTTGAATTTACAAGTTTGTTTTCTGCTGACAAAGTAGAATCAAACTGCTTACACAGATTTATTGAACTCTTCAACTTAGAAACACTGTTGTCATACTGAGTCTTGTAATATTCAATATTATTCAGATTTTCTTTTTTGGCTTGTTCATACTGGGAATAAGCTCTTCCATTTTCTTTCATAGCCTTAAAAAGGTCATTATATTCTTTAGGATTAACACCATCAGCCATTAAAGAATCACTAATCCTATCTGACATATAATCCAATTGGATTTGATAATCCGTCTCTACCTGTTTTGGTACACTAAAGCCCATATTTCTCTTGGCTTTTTGTATATACTTTATTTTTTTCTGAAAAAATGCAATATTTTCTGCATTTGAAATTTTTCTTGAATTTGAATCTTTTTTTATAAATTTATTATTGTTCTCTTCTGCTATCTTTACAAGTTTATCTGCTTTAGTAACAATCTCCTTGAACTTCTTACGCTCTTCAATATAATCTTCATCAAAATTTCCGGCATTATTAATATCACTTTCAAGATCCCTGGAAAAATTTTCTATCTTTTTATTAAGTGTAGTTGTAGCATCCTCAATTATTACCGGAGTTACATTTAAAAAATAAGTTGGATCTGTACGATAGTAATCCGGATCCTGACTGGCATATCCTTTTCCTATAAGAGAACTATTAAATAAAGAATTCTTAAAAGAATTGGCATTATCTTTTTTTACATCACCATTTTCATTACTGTCATTTATAGTCATGGAAGAATCATATAATTTATCACATACAAAAGCTGTTGATTTACCAATCTGATTATTTCTGGTGTATTCATCGGAACGCCTGTTATATTCTGCCTCCAAATTATCGAGATCTTCCTTTGTTTTACAAAGAGAAATTTCACTCACATAATCAGGTACTTCTACAAAAACATCATTATCACCGGTCATTCTATCATTAACCTTAAATTCCGTATCGTTTTCCGATGTGTTTTGATCCTGAAATGCCTCTTCATATACGACAAAGATAGCGTTATTAATATTATATTTTTTCTGGGTTTTTACTCTTTCTTCCTGCTTTATTCTTTCATATTCATCTAAATAACCCTGTCCGAAATCATAAAGCTTCTGTGTAAAAGTCTGCTCAAAATTTCGAATTGCTATATTATCTTTATCATTTAAAAACACAATGTCATGAGCCAATTTTTTGACAGTTCTAGGCTCATCCGATACAAGCTCAGCACCTTTTACCTGTTTATTTTCTAATTTTTCTCTCCACTGTTTTCTATCTTCAGCGGTCTTCACTGTTACTTCGCAAAATTTATTGGCAAATAATCTGCAAAAATCATTAACAAATTGTTTATTTGTCTTAACCCCTTCATCTATGAACCCACCTACTGCATCTGTAATCCTACCTGTTGTTTTATTTGCATTTTCAAAACTAATCTGACTTTGATTCTCCTTTTTCTGGGATGCCAAAAGAGAATCCCTGAAAATAGTATATGCATAATTCATTGCCCCATTAGCATCATTTTTTCCCATAAAATCCATTAACTTTAAATAAAACTCATCATTTTTGTAATCATTTGAACCTGGCATTTTAATAATCCTCCTAAAATTGTAATGTTATCCCTGTTTTATTGAAGTATTTACATTTGTTACTGTCTTGGTTTGATAAGAGATTTTTATCTCTGTTTCATCGGAGACATAACTTGTTTTTATCTCTGTTTCATCGGAGACATAACTTGTTTTTATCTCTGTTTCTTTGAGATTATTGTCTTTTTTTACTTCAATACGTGTATTATATTCCACCATGCGTTACAAAAGCGCAACTAAATGTATTTTTTTTCATTTTTATGTGTCTAATCTTACGCGACTTATCTTATGCACTTTATCTTACACGCCTTATCTTATGTACTTTATCTTACGTACCTTATTTTACGCGACTTATCTTATATACTTTATCTTACACGCCTTATCTTACGTGACTTATCTTATATACGCTATCTTACGCGACTTATCTTATGTGCCTGAGTCTCCCTACCCGGGCGACCTTACGCAGTACGGCGATTCATATATCTTCCGGTGAACGAAGTAATTATAGGACCTGCAGCCTCCGGCGCAATATTTTCCCATATCACATTGGGCACACCTGCCGGTAAGCATCTCCGGTTTAAATTTTCTGTTATA
>JAILOA010000469.1 GCA_024691065.1 Lachnospiraceae bacterium
TAAGATTACTTACCGAATCACCATCTGCAAGATTTTGAACTTCATATTCCTTACTACGGAGTGCCGTCGCATCATAGACCTTAGTTGCACTGCCTGCGGTAATTACTGCATTTCGCTTGTTAACCGTCAATGTACCGGTTACAAGACTTAAGTCATAGCTGTCTGTTACATCCTCACCTTCGCTGTTAACGATAACAACCCTGGTTATAATATTCTTTGAAGCTCCGCTCTGTAATCTGGATCCCGAAACTATTACTGTTTGAATCTCATCGCCTTCGCAAAGCTCTCCATCTGTTATGCTCCATGAAGAATCAGTAAGCGCTGTACCGTCATAAGTCTTCTTTGCACTTGCTGCAGTAATCTCAAGATCAAATCTTGTAACTCTAAGGAGTCCCGACTTGTAGGTAATCCTGTAGCTGCCTGTTACATCTTCTCCGTCTGCATTTTCAATCTTTGCATTGGATGGCATATTCTCAGATACACCAATCAATGTCTGTGAACCACTGAATTCTACACTTTTGATCTTATCGCCGTCGATTAAGCCACTGTAATCGTATTCATCTGAAGTAAGTGGCTTGCTGTCATAAATCTTTTCAGCATCCTTAGCTGTGATAGTAGCTTCTATAGGTGTTACAACAAGCTCTCCAGGAATGTATGAAAGTGTATAATCAGCTGTTACATCTTCATCGTTTTCATTTACAATCTTGATACTCTCGATAACGTTCTGAGCAGTACCTGCCTTGGTAATTGAACTGTAATTATTGCCTGTAAGTTCATCATAATCATCGCTGAATGTTACCTCAGAGATTCTGTCTCCGACTACGAGTTCTCCGCTTGTAATTTCATAGGTGTCGCAGGTAAGTGGTGTTCCATCGTAAGCCTTTTCGGCACTACCTGCGGTAAGTGTGAGTTCTACTCCGTTTCCTACGGTAAGTGTACCATCCTGAAGCTTAATATCATAGCTTGAGGTTACATCTACATTTGAGGAATTGGTAATAACCACACTGTTCTCTGTTATCTTGTTTGCTGAGCTTCCGATCTTTAACTGACTTCCTGTAATCTCGATTTCGGTTACCTTGTCTCCTCTTGCAAGACCTGTCTCTGCAGAACTGCTAAGTTCAGATCCAAGAATCGTAAACTCTTTACTCTCAAGCGCGCTGCCATCGTACTTCTTGCTTGCACTACCTGCAGCTATAATGATTTCACGCTTATTTACTGTCAAGTTGCTTGAATTATAAGTAATGTCATAGCTCTTACTTACATCGCGTCCCTTACTGTTAATAACTACTGCAGCAGATGGATTATTCTTACTTGTTCCGACTGTTGTCTGATGTCCGTCGAAGCTTACGCTTTCGATTTCATCACCCTGTACGAGTCCCTTAGCAGTATAAGCTTCACTTGTAAGTGCTGTACCATCGTATGTCTTTTCTGCATCTGTAGCTGTAATTGTAAGGTCTTTAACCGTTACCGTAAGTAATCCTGCAACATTTACTACATTGTAGTTCTTTGTAGAATCTTTATCGCCTGTAAGAATTGTCACATTATTAGGTGTTGTACTGCTCTTTCCTGCTACTGTCTGTGATCCGGCAAATTCGAGTAAATCAATTGAATCACCATCTGCAAGACCTGATACTGTATAATCTGTGGTATCTCCGTTGCTTACTCCGTTTACAACCTTGTTGCTTGTAAGTGCCACACCGTCATAAACCTTAGTCTTATCAGTAGCTGTAATGGTTACGGTTCTCTCTGATACACTGAGCGTTCCGTTTATCCTGGTAATCTTATAACTGTCTGTAACATCCTTTGCACTGTCTGTTGCATCAGCCGTAGTAGTGATTGTCACACTGCTTACCTTGTTTTCCGAGCTTCCAACATCAGTCTGTGAACCTGCTATCGTTACATTGATTCTATCTGTACCAATGATGCCCTCTGAAGAAACTCCGGCGGTTACTACATCGAGGAAGTCTGCGTCTTCGTTTCCATATACATCGCTAACCTTGAACTTATGGCTTGCGAGTGCGAGTCCATCATAAACCTTATCCGCACTACCTGCAGTTATTGTAATTTCCTTAGGTGTTACATTAAGGAGACCTGTATCAAATGTAGGCAGGTAATTGTTTGTTACATCCTCACCTGAAGCATTTACGATTACAATGCTCTTGATTACATTTCCGGTGCTTCCTGCATAGGTTATAGTGCTGTTTTGCTTATCTGTTTCTTTATTTAAGCTCTTATCAAATGTTACCTCACTGATTGTGTCACCTGCCATAAGCTCACCGCTTGTGATTCTGTAATCATCGCAGGTAAGTGGTGTTCCGTCATAAGTCTTCTCGGCACTTCCGGCTGTAATGGTGATCGGAACTCCGTCTCCTACCGTAAGTGTACCATCAACAAGAACTATGTCATAACTCTCTGTTACATCAACATTGTTAATATTTACAAGCTTAACGCTGCCTTCTGTTATCTTATTCTTCGAGCTTCCACTCTTAGTCTGACTTCCGGTGATTTCTATCTCATATACTCTGTCGCCGTCTGCAAGACCTGTTCCCGCGCCGGTAATTAAAGCACCAAGAATTGTGTAATCATCACAGGTAAGTTCCTGTCCGTCATACGTCTTGCTTGCGCTGTTGGCTACGATTGTCACCGTACGCTTTTCAACTGTTAAATCAGCCTTTTCGTAGGTTATTTCATAGCTTCCGGTAACATCATTTCCGCTCTTATCATAAATAACCGCATCCGCCGGAACATTTTTGCTGCTTCCGACTACTGTCTGTGAACCTGTAAATGTAACGCTGTTAATTGTATCTTTTACATCTGTTCCGCTTACAAGACCGTCATAAGTATATTCATTACTTGTAAGTGCCTTACCGTCATAGGTCTTATCAGCAGACACTGCCGAAATTGTAAGCTTCTTCTTTTCTACTGTCAGAATTCCAGGCTTGTAAACAACCTTGTAACTATCGGTTACATCAGTCTTGTCCGAGCCCTCTCCGCTGACAATCTTAACATTCTGAGGTGTTGTATAAGCATTTCCTGCACTTGTTCTGCTTCCTGCAAACTCAAGTTCTTCTATGGAATCTCCATCCGACAGTCCGCTAACCTCATAATCAGTTGTTCCCTGATTTACACCATCAACCACTGCATTGCTTGTAAGTGCTGTACCATCGTATGTCTTACTCTTATCAAGTGCTGTAATTGTTACGGTCTTTTGGTCTACCGTCAGGCTGCCATCCACATACTTGAAGCTATAGCTATCGGTTACATCCTTAATCTCAGTACCGCCTGCGCTACCGCTCTGAACCTCAGTTGTAACTACTACCTTACCTACCTTGTTGTCCGAACTTCCTACTGTTGTCTGAGAACCGTCAAGCACTACATTTATCTTATCATTCTCAGCTATAGCCTTAGATGATACTCCTTCGTTCTTATCGCTGTAGCTTAAGTAGCCATCGAGGAAGTAAGCATCTACATTGCCCTCATTATCAGCTGCCTTAAATGTATTGCATGTAAGTGCAGTACCATCATAGGTCTTCTCATCACTTCCGGCTGTTATCACAACTTCCTTAGGATCAACCGTAAGTACTCCGGATTCATAGGAAATTGTATAATTTCCTGTAACATCCTTATTGTTATCGTTTGTATCTACAATCTTAACTCCTGTAATCACATTGCTTGTACTTCCTGCATATGTGATTGTACCGTTTTGCTTGCCGGCGGTTTCGCTGTAATCGAAGGTTACATCAACTATCTCATGTCCTTTCGAAAGCTCACCGCTTGTAATCTCATAATCACTGCTCTTAAGTGCCTTGCCATCATATGTCTTATCAGCACTGCCTGCCGTAATTGTAAGTGGCTCACCACTGCCGACTGTAAGTGTTCCAGGAAGTAATCTGATATCATAACTATCTGTTACATCCTCGCTAAGTGAACTTATAATCTTAACGCTATCAGGTGTAATAATGTTATTGTCCTTGTCATCCTCGCCATTGATTTCTGTCTGTGAACCGACAATTTCAATTTCACTTATCTTATCACCCTCAGCAAGACCCGTTGTGGCTGTTCTTGTCTGAACTGTGTATTCATCGCAGGTAAGCGGTGTTCCGTCATACATCTTGCCTGCACTGTTAGCTGTAATTATAATCTTACGCTTTGTTACTGTTAATTCACCTCTTACATAGCCTATCGCATAGCTGTCCGCTACATTTTCACCATTCTTATTGGTAATTACCGCATTAGAAGGTACGTTATAGCTTGAGCCCTTGACAGTCTGTGAACCGGTAAATGTAACTCCCTTAAGCTCGTCTCCGTCTGCAAGTGAAGTAATTGTATAACGCTCACTTGTAAGAGCATTACCATCATAAACCTTACTTTCATTAGAAGCCGTAATAGTAAGTGACTTCTTGCTGACGCTTAATGAGCCTTCCTCATAAACTACATCATAACTCTTTGTAACATCTTCATTATCGGCATTTACAATCTTGACATTTCGAGGTGTTGTAAGGCTCTTGCCTACCTGTGTCTGTGAACCTGTAAAGTACAATGTATCGATAGAATCTGTTCCGATCAGGCCATCAACCGTGTAATCCTTTGATGTTCCCGAATTAACTCCACCTTCAACACTACCACTTACAAGTGCCTTGCCATCGTACTCCTTGGTCTTATCGTTTGCCGTGATTGTTACTTTCTGCTTTGTTACCGAAAGCTCACCGTTTACGGTTGTAATCTTGTAGCTATCCGTAATATCTGTTGTCTGACCATTTAATACGGTTGTAATTACTACATTGCCTACCTTATTTGCCGAGCTTCCGTATGTTGTCTGTGAACCTGTAAGCACTACCATAAGCTTATCTGCATCGGCGATTGCCTTGGAAGCAACACCCTTATTAGAGGTTGCCATACTTCCGTAACCCTCAAGTGTTTCTGTTTCTCCGTTGCCCTCACTGTCAGCTGCATTAAATGTAGTGCATGTAAGTGCAGTGCCGTCGAATGTCTTACTATCGCTGCCCGCGGTAATTGTAATTACCTTAGGTGTAATTGTAAGTAATCCAGGCATGTAAACAGGTGTATAGTTATCTGTCACATCCTCGCCGGCCTTATTCACGATTACCACGCTCTCGATTACATTTTCTGTATGTCCTGCATAGGTTATCGTGCTGTACTGCATACTTGTATCTTCATTAACATCCTTGTTAAATGTTACTGACTTAATTGTATCTCCGGCTGCAAGTGCGCCTGCTGTGATCTCGTAATCGCTGCATGTAAGTGCTGTTCCGTCATATGTCTTCTCTGCACTTCCTGCTGTGATTGTAAGAGGTACTCCGTCTCCAACTACGAGCTCGCCCTCTTTCAGAACTATGTCATAGCTCTGTGTCACATCAACACTGGCTGCATTTGATATCTTAACACTTCCCTTGGTGATTGTATTAGCTGACTTTCCGTTCTTTGTCTGGCTTCCAACGATTTCAATAGCTGTAATCCTGTCGCCTGCTGCAAGTCCGTACTCATCCGTGCTGCTGATGTCGTCATCAAGAATTGTATATTCATCACAGGTAAGTGCTGATCCGTCATACTTCTTGCTTGCACTGTTTGCTGCAATTGTAATTGTACGCTTATTAACTGTTAAGTCTCCGTCTTCATAGGTTATATTGTAGCTTTCGCTTACATCCATGCCTCTGTTATTGATAATCACCGCATTCTCAGGTGTATTGACACTTGTTCCGACGGTTGTCTGTGAACCTGTAAATCCTACACTGTAAATACTGTCATTATCCGCAAGCTCTGTTGCCGTATAAGCATCGCTTGTAAGCTCTTTGCCATTATAAACCTTTGTTGCATCCGTAGCAGTAATGGTAAGTGCCTTCTTAGTAACCTCAAGTATGCCCTCTTCGTAAGAAATCTCGTAACTATTCGTAACATCGTTATTTTCCGAATCAACGATTTGTACATTGCAAGGCTTGTTAGTACTTCTTCCTACCTGAGTCTGACTACCGTTAAACTGAAGTGTATTGATTGAATCACCGTTTGACAAACCTGTCACCGTATAATCCGTATCAACGCCCTCATTCTTACCATCTGAAACTGCATTGCTTGTAAGAGCCGTACCATCGTACTCCTTAGTCTTATAGGTAGCTGTAATCTCTACGGACTTCTTGTTAACCTTTAAGCTGCCATTTACATAGCTGATAGCATAACTGTCTGTAATATCTGTTGTTACACCATCAATCTCTGTCGTAACTACTGCACGACTTACCTTATTTGCAGAAGAACCAACTACTGTCTGTGATCCCTCAAGCACTACATTTAACTTATCATCAGCTGCAAGGGCCGCTGAGTTAACTCCTGCTCTATCAGCACTATAGCTTGCATAACCCGCTAAGAAGTCTTCATCTTCATTGCCCAGGGTATCCTTAGCCTTAAATGTAGTATCAGTAAGTGCCGTGCCATCGTATGTCTTTTTATTGCTACCTGCCGTAACCGTAATTTCCTTAGGTGTTACGGTCAACTCTCCAGGAACAAAGGCAGGTGTATAATTATCTGTTACATCATATCCTGCAGCATCCACAATTACTATGCTCTTAATCTTATTAATGGTGCTTCCCGCATAAGTAATGGTGCTGTTCTGCTTGTTTGTTTCTTCATCAACAGTTTTATCAAATGTTACTGTCTTGATTGTGTCTCCGGCCTTAAGCTCACCACTTGAGATCTTGTAATCCTCGCAGGTAAGCGCTTTACCGTCATAAGCCTTACTTGCAGTACCGGCTGTAATTGTAATTGCAACTCCGCTGCCTACCGTAAGAGTACCCTTTACAAGCTCGATTGTGTAGCTGTCTGTTACCAGTTCATCATTACTGTTAATGATTTCCACACTGTTCTCTACGATTTCATTGTCAGAGCTTCCGTTGACTGTCTGTGATCCCCTGATCTTAATCTTATAAATAGAATCACCATCAGCAAGCTTATCGCCCTGAATATCGTATTCATTTGAAGTAAGTGCTGTTCCGTCGTATTGCTTACTTACAGTCTTAGCAATAATTCTTATTGAACGCTTGGAAACTGTAAGTGTTCCCTTAACATAATTTACTTCATAGCTGTCACTTACGTCTCTTCCGGTCTTATCAAGGATTACGGCATTTGAAGGTATATTACTGCTTGAACCGACAACTGTCTGTGAACCTGTAAATGTAACGCTCTTTATTGTATCCTTTGCGTATGAGCTCTCTACAAGACCACTTTGCTCATAATCACTGCAGGTAAGTGCCTTTCCGTCATACTTCTTTGAATCGGAACCGGCTGTAATTGTAAGTGCCTTCTTAGTTATTGTTAAGATGCCCGGCTCATAGATAACTTCATAGCTGTCTGTTACATCGGTTAAGCTGTCATTGTCACCTGTTACAATCTTAACATTTGTAGGTGTCGTATTTGCATTTCCTTCTGTTGTTCTGGCACCTGAGAACTCAAGGTTATAAATTCTGTCATCAGCTGCAAGAGTATTGATTACATCATCTCCGTCTGCAGTACCGATTGTATAATCGGTAGTATTTCCGGAATTAACTCCTGCCGAAACCTTATTGCTTGTAAGCGCTGTTCCATCATAAACCCTGGTCTTATCTGTAGCCGTAATAACTACAGTCTTCTTTGTAACTTCCAGACTGCCTGCTGTAAAGCTGATATCGTAGCTGTCTGTAATGTCTTTTGTTTCTCCGTTAACAACTGCCGTAACTACCGCACGCCTTACCTTGTTAGCTGAAGTACCGGCTAATGTCTGCGATCCTTCGAGCACAACATTTAACTTATCATCTGC
>JAILOA010000470.1 GCA_024691065.1 Lachnospiraceae bacterium
AAGAAATTACTCATTGATTCAGGATATTATTCAGAGGCCGATTTAAAATAATATTAATTGGGTTACTAGAAAAAAATTCACATAATTACAGGCGGATATATAAAAAGTGTATCCGTCTGTTATTCTGTATTATAATCGTCAGAGAAATTGATAAATATTACATACAATTTTGTCAATAACTCTTTCGGAAAATAATATTAACTCGATATATAAAACGAGAGGCTGTAGTAATTTGTTATAAAGAGCGCATTTTGTTTCAAAATGCAGGGATTAGGAGGCAAATATGGCAAAGGTATTGCTGGAAATGAAAAATATTACAAAGACCTTCCCTGGAGTTAAAGCTCTTGACAACGTTAATTTAAAAGTAGAAGAAGGCGAAATTCATGCATTAGTTGGAGAGAATGGAGCAGGAAAATCTACACTTATGAACGTATTATCCGGCGTATATCCATATGGCAGCTACGAAGGTGACATAGTATACAATGGAGAAGTTTGCCAATTTCATAAAATTAAGGATTCTGAAGAAAAAGGAATTGTTATTATTCATCAGGAACTTGCTTTGATTCCATATATGTCGATTGGCGAAAATATGTTCTTGGGAAATGAACGTGGAAGAAAATTTGCAATTAATTGGAATGAAACTTATGGTGAAGCAGATAAATATTTAAATATGGTCGGTCTTACTGAATCATCAAGGACTTTGGTAAAGGAACTTGGTACTGGAAAACAGCAGATGGTTGAAATTGCAAAAGCTTTGGCTAAACATGCTAAATTATTGATTCTTGATGAGCCGACATCATCTTTAAATGAATCTGATTCAAAGGCTTTATTAGACCTGCTTCTTAAATTTAAAGAAGAAGGAATGACTTCGATTATTATATCTCATAAGCTTAATGAAGTAGCTTATGTTGCAGATAAAATTACAGTAGTAAGGGATGGTTCTACAATTGAAACCATGGATAAACATACAACTGAAATTTCAGAAGATAGAATAATACAGGGAATGGTAGGACGAGAAATAGGAGACCGTTTCCCGAAAAGAGAAAATAAAAAAATCGGAGAAACCAGCCTTGAAGTTGAAAAATGGACTGTTTATCATCCTCTTTACCCGGAACGTAAAGTGGTTGATAATGTTAATTTCAAAGTTCACAGTGGTGAAGTTGTTGGAATTTACGGACTTATGGGAGCAGGACGTACTGAACTTGCCATGTCAATATTTGGTAAATCATATGGACTTGGTATCTCAGGTACACTAAAGTTAAAAGGCAAAGAAGTGAATCTTAAAAATGTAAAAGATTCCATTAAACATAAAATTGCTTATGTTACAGAAGATAGAAAGGGTAACGGGCTTGTTCTTTCTAATTCAATTAAAATAAATACTTCCCTGGCTAATCTTGATTCTATCAGCACTAAAGGAGTTATTGATACTGATAAAGAATATCAGGTTGCAGTTGAATATAAAAACAAGCTTAAAACAAAGACACCGACAGTTGAACAAAATGTTGGAAATCTTTCCGGAGGAAATCAGCAAAAAGTACTTCTTGCCAAATGGATGTTTACAGATCCTGATGTACTTATTCTTGATGAGCCTACAAGAGGTATTGATGTAGGTGCTAAATATGAAATTTATTGTATTATAAATGACTTGGTAGCTGCTGGAAAATCTGTTGTAATGATTTCCTCAGAACTCCCGGAAGTTATAGGTATGCCAGCTAGTGTAGCAATAAATGGCGGTACATTTACATAAGCAACCCAAAATCCCTGCCAGATGCCTACTAAAATACCTACTAATATCATTGTTCCAACTGCGGCCCACACATTAACATTTCTATCCATCATAGTAGCTCCAATGGCTCCTACAAAACATACAACTGAACCAACAGAAAGATCTATATTACCACCTGTTAATATACACAAAAGCATACCAACTGCTAATACAAAAACATACGCATTTTGAGAAAGCAGGTTGTTTATATTTTGTGGAAGAAGGATACTTCCATTAGTTTTCCAATAAAAGAAGATTAAAACCAAAACAAGGGCAATAACCATAGTATATTTCTTTAAAATTTCTAAAGCACCGGTTTTTTCCATCGTTTAATCC
>JAILOA010000014.1 GCA_024691065.1 Lachnospiraceae bacterium
TAGGAGGGTTCTCGCCCGGAACAGCGCTACCTTCCGGAGAAGCGCTAGTGTTAGAGTCACTTTCAGAAGGAGCTTTCGATGCATTTGCAGAAGCATCAGGAGACTCACTTCCCGAAGGCTCGTCTGTTTCCTCGGCTGTGCCGAGCACTGTTATGTCAATCTGTGTATAATCATTATTATTGGTTCCGAACAAGTAAACTTTTGCAGTTCCTGGACTCTTCGCGGTAACTATACCGAATTCGTCCATCACTGCGATTTCAGGATCCGCATTGATTATATTTTTCTCAAATGTAATTGCATTTTCAGGTTCAAAAGAAAAGTCGATTTTACCGGTCTCTCCAACATTTAATTCGATGGAAGACTGGCTTGCAACTATTGAAAATGCTTCGCAAGCCTCCGATGCATCAACGATATGAACATTTACCTCAGCGGTTGTGCCGTTAATTGTTTTCAATGTAATAACAGCATCACCCGGCGTATTCTGGGCTAACAGGAGATTTCCGATTCCTACTTTTACAATCGATTCATCGGATGAAGTAAGTGTAACATCGTATGTTTCAATTAATGAAGGTGAAATTTTGTATTTCAAAGTTAAGGCCGTTTCAGGTTTCATATATATGTCAGAGTAGTTAAATATAATGTCCGAAACCTCAGGAATCGTATCTTTATCGACCCATTCAGCATGAAATTCGTAATCACGATTGATAAATAATTGATCGGTTAACTGGCCATACTCAGTCGTGCCCTCGTCATCACCGAAAGCAGCCACGTCGCCGTACCATCCGGTGAAATATTTATCCTCTGTTGCTTCAAGGCTAGGAATTTCCGAAGCCTCAAGGAAACCGCTTTCATACTTTTGGATGGTTGTAATCAAATTATCGCCATCATATAATTTTATTTTATAATCCTCGTCTTCCTCGGTTCCAAGGGTTTCGATAAAATCATTAAACCAGCTGAGCCTGTATTTAATCCAGGTTTTCAGACGGTTAATTTCCTTGGTATAGTTTGCGGCATTTGAATATTTGATAATATCATCAGTGTTTTCAACATATGTATTAGTATTGAATTCGCCGGTGTTGGACGTACATTCACCGGTCTCAGTGCCGAGAACAAAATAATTTGAGCCCGGAACATCGAAGTTACTCTCTACTGAATCCTCCAGCATGGAAGCATACTGATCAATAATTCCACCATCTTTTATAAGTTCATTTATTTGATAATAAAATGTATTCTCGTCGGTGACATCTTCGCTGCCCCACGCCTCTAACACTGCATTTTTAAAGGACTCATCGTGAAGGAGCTTTTTGAACCATTTGAAATTAATAGAATAATACTGATAAACCGAAGGTTCTTTCTCAGGATTTTCGAATGCATTGTCAGCCCAGGCTACATAGTCAAAGTCCCACAGAGGCCCAAAATAGAGTTTGTCATCCTTTTTCTTGTAACAATAGGTGCTGTCAGTCTCATAAGCATCGGCATTACAGGTAAATGCCTGGAGCAAATAATATTTCGCAGCCGAGTTTATATCCATATAATCCTGGTAGGATTTGCCGGTTTCATCCTTGAAATCATCCCCGAATATTGCATTTTCGGTTTGAATCATATAGTTTCCGATGTAATCCCGCATATCATCCAGAAGCGTAGGGTCAACATCTTCATTTGTAAGCGCAGAAGGAGATTCAATTCTAAATCCCTCTGAATGTTTAGTCTCTAATAAATAACCTTCGTTTACCTGTCCGGAATTAAATGACATAAGATATCCGCCGGTGATATTGTCGTCTCCGGCCTCGATTTCCTCCAGATTATCGATATCAATTCTTGAAGCGGCAACCTGAATTTTCTCGCAGAGGAAATAGTTGCCGAGATATTTTCCGTTCATAAAAAGATCAACAGGGACAAGATGCGGTGTATATTCGTATCCGAGCATATCCCCAAGATGATAGGTAATATAATTTCTTATAAGACTGTTGTCATAATAATTCGCGAGGAGAACCCATTGCTTGCTTTTGCCCATTCCAAATAAGTCCGCTTTTTCGGTCAGTTTAAATTTATAAGGTTTCTTCGTGGTAGTCCATGTTGAGTTGCCGCGCCCTTTAATGTATTCAAGTGTGTAGTTTCCGCCGCTATAATCCTCGAGACCCTCGTCCGAGTAGCTGCCTGTAAAGTCTTCCGGAACATCGATACTTACATCGCCATAGCAGGCTGCGGATTTATCTTCGCTGGAATTCATAGCATCAATTGTGCCGAGTGACTCGTCCAAATTAAAGGAAACTGTAGGAATCGATTTCTTATAGAATCGGATACTTCTAAGCAGAGCACTTGTCTTTGCGTCCTCATTGCTACTATTATCCTGAAAAACTATTTTCATATAATGTTTTCCGCCGTAAATATATTGCGGAAGTTCTTCAAAAATCACTGAACTTGTTTCCCAGCCGTCATCGGTTGTACAAGGGTTAAGCTGGGTTTCGTAAGCAGGATATTCATCATTATCAAAATATATTTTTAATGTTATGTTCCTGCCATGCTGTGCAAGACCGTCGATACGGATTTTATCTATGGTAGATTCACCAAAGTCCATATAATTATTAAATGTAACGCTCGCTGTATTGAAATCTTCGCATTTTCCGCTCACCACCAGGCCTTTAATATTATTCTCGGTATCCTCGATTTCAAAATCTACATTTTCGCCTGTAGTGGTTAATCCATTATTATTAAATGATTCCTGCAGGTAAGTAAATTGAAAAGGATCTAACGGATCGCCGGTGTATTCGATTTGTTCCTCTTCGTTGGAGCCGTCAGATTCGAGTACGTCCGCTTCCTGCCTGGTAGCATTAAGCACGTCGGAATTTGTGTCAGACCCGGCGTCCGAATTAAAGGTTGTTGCACTTGCCCCGGCGTCCGAATTAAAGGTTGTTGCACTTGCCCCGGCGTCAGATTCTTCCACGGTTTTCGCTGCATTTGCAACTCCTGCGGTGGAAATGTTTGAAAGAATCATTGCCGACGAAAGTACCGGCACAAATAACCTCTTTAAGAAATTGTTTTTTCGCATAAGAACCTCCAATTGTAGTACAATTTAATATATTTCTCTGTTCACATAGATGTAGGCTCTGATTATATCCGGTTCAGACAGGAGAATCTCCGGTTATCACTTTCCTTGTTCCAATGGAAGAATTTTCCGATTATACCCGGTTCACATAGGAGAATCTCCGGTTATCACTTTCTTTGTTCCAATGGAAGAATTTTCCGATTATACCCGGTTCACATAGGAGAATCTCCGATTACAGTCAGAGCCTTGAAAATATAAATTCACGAATAAATCGATTTGTTAAACAACTACTTTTATCCTACTATATTTTGAAGAAAAAAACAATGAAATACTTTAAAAGTATTTCATTGAGGTAAATTATTTTGTTTATAAAATATAATGAAATAGTTTTAAATTATTTATATCTTATTAAAAACGTCAAATTAAAGCAAAAAAATAAAACACTTTAAAAGATAATGAAAATGTAAAAAATTATTATTTTGAAAAAAAAACAAAAAAAATTAAAAAAAGTTGAAACACTTTGATATTTTTTATACACTTATATTATAACCGCGGAAAAATTAATATTGGTTTTAATGAAAAAGACTAAACAGAAATAAATATCAACTAGAAAAATAAACATGAAAGTTGAGGAAATTTTATGGGAAATACAACTAAAAAGGAAGAGGTGTGCGCGCTTGTCCAAAGAGCCAAACAGGCCGACACACACGCATTTGCCTTACTTTATGAGATGGTTTACGAGGACTTGTATAGGATGGCTCTCTATACGCTCGGTAACCATGAGGACGCAGAGGATATGGTAAGCGAAACCGTTTTGGATGCTTATGTGGGAATCAAGGCATTAAAGGATGAGACTGCATTTAGGGGATGGATATTTAAAATCCTTTCCAATAAGTGTAAGAAAAAGATAGCTGAGTATATGAAAACGCGGGAAAATATAAGCATGGTGCCGCTTGATGATATGGAGAATAATATT
>JAILOA010000058.1 GCA_024691065.1 Lachnospiraceae bacterium
GCCGTTTCGCAGCACCAACGGCTCTCTGTGAGGAATTAAAAAGACCTACTTACTCTTCTTCAACGGTTTCAATATTAAGTTCATTATGTCCATAAAATCAAGCAGTAAAAACATAAGAAAAATATATCACTATACTATGTAGATTGTCAACAAAAAATCTGTGTCAAAAATAAAAAAAATCTATACCAAAAGCAAAAATATCTATGCCAAAAACAAAAAAAATCTATGTCAAAGCAAAAAAATCTATGCCAAAAACAAAAAATCTATGCAAAAAAAATAATCTGTGTCAAAAACAAAAAAACTATGCCAAAAACAAAAAAATCGCTACCGGGTAGCGATCTGAAAAGTGCGCCTCCAGGGGTTCGAACCCTGGACACCCTGATTAAGAGTCAGGTGCTCTGCCAACTGAGCTAGAGGCGCATATATAAGTGATTTTAAGTGTTTCTTGTTCGTGTTTCTCACAAGCAACGTACGTTATTATACGCACCTTTTAAGAAAAAGTCAAGAGTTTTTTGTGACTTTATAGAAATAACTATATAATTCTATCAAGATTAAAAGTTAAAGCTGCAGGAAAATATCAAATCCCGTTGCACTTTTGTCGTAACCTAGTGGAAAGCAGGAGAATTGTCTCAGTATAAAATGCTTTGCATTTTATACTGGATAATTCTCCCAAAGGATAAACTGCTTCGCAGTTTATCCGTTTTATTCCCGATTCTTCAATATCTCTGCCGGTGTATATTTCTCCAGCTTTCTCACGAGCAATGCATTAATCAAGAAATAAAGAAGTACAATTACCCCGTAAACTATAAAGAAAAAGTAAACAGGTGCTTTAAGGTTCATTCCGCAATTTACATTTGAAATCATATATGGAAATGAAGCGTTCATGATTAGCTTAGCAAGCGGAATACATATTGCCGCTCCGATTGCGATTATATAGAAGTTTCCGTCGAGGTAAAGCTTCTTGATTTCCTTGCGCCTGTATCCAAATACCTTCACAAGCGAGATATTCTGGGCACTTCTGTCTATCATAACCTTCATCATAAGATACATAACCACGCAGAATATTATGATCGAAGCAAATGTAAGCGTATAAACCATAGGCATCATAAGTTCCGAGAAAATAGATGCGCCCTTCACTATGTCATGCCGTGTGGTCGTTGCGTAGAGGCGGCCCGGCTTGATATCAAGCTTCTTTTCGCTGAACAGCGTATTGTAATAATCATCGGTCTGCCCGAACATTTCCCTCATAATATCAATATCCATGAAGAGGTAGAAGCCGGTCGAGTATTCAACTATGCTATCGACCGTGAATGCATATTTAAGTTCCTGTTCTTCATCATTAATAATGAAATCATCGCCGACCTTAAGTCCAAACTTCTGGGCAAATGCTGTCGATACCGCTATTCTTTCCTTACTATCGGTAAGCTCTACGTCAAAATAAGGATTTTTTTCATCGATACCAAGAAGAGTAACATCAAAATTATAACCCAAAGTTCCTTTTTTAAATGTATAAGCATAGGCAGGCTCTGCGTCTTCCGGTACATTTTCCTCGGGATACTTTAAGGTGTACATATATTCGTATTTCGTATCTTTTTCGTAATCATCCGCAAGGTGGTTGCACATTAAAAAGCAATCGACCGATATCATAAATACCACGAGTGCGAGGAGCATTCCGAGTATTACTGCAATGCTCGAGCGCATTTCCCTTATCATCTGACGGATTCTAAATGCAGTGACAAAGTTCATTCCTTTCAGATTAATGTTTCGATTTCGTTTTTCTTTCTTCTCGTTTCTGATAAGTGAGAGAGCAGTGCGGTTGAGTTTCTTGTTGATGACGAGTACATTTACAATTATTGAAATGACCGGCGGAATAACTACACTGTAAATCCACAGATATCCCGGCACTTTGAAGCTAAAGTAAGGAATCGAGAAGTACTGATATGAGGAGTCCGCAATCATTGGAACCATAAAGCCCGTTGCGGCTGCAAGTCCGCCGATAAGGCCTGAAAGGGTGGTAACAACTACCGGAAGTGTTATATAGTGCACAATCAGGTCGTTCTTGGTAACGCCCATGGAATAAAGGGTTCCGATGATGCTGCTTTCGCTTTCAATGGAATGCACCACAAATACTGAGATTACGTATGCCATAAGCACAAGCAGGATGGCACCGGCGATAAGTCCGACTGAGATATCAACAGATTTATCATTTTTTGTGGCAAATATTCTCGGGTTATCCGTGCGTTTCAAAAACATCGTGAGATTTGAGAGGCTGAAGTCGAAATCATCGATGGCGTCGGTAACTGCGTCGTCAAGCTCTTCGACACCATCTTTCATTTCACCGGTTCCGTCTCCGATTTCCGTGACTGCATCGGTGTAATCGTAGATGCCATCCTTATATTTTTTAATCATATCAAGATCTTTTTTTGCGGATTTTATTGACATACTTACAACCGAGCTATCTGCATTTTCGATAAGTTTGTCCATTTCAGAAGCATAGTTTTCCTCTGTTAAATCCTTGGTAAGCCCCTGAGATTTCAGTGCATTGGAGGTTTGATTCAGATATGTTTTAAATAATGTATCGGTCGCCCCGGTTATATCTTTATTATTATCGCCTAGTTCATCAAGTGCATCGTCGATGTCAGTAGTAGCTTCCTTAAAGTCGTCGACTGCATTTTCCAAATCATCTGCCACACCGCCTGTTCTTTTCCAGTATTCCTTAAAGAACTTGTCATCTACCTGACCGGCTGAAATCTCAATATCCTTCAGGTAAGCTTTTAATTTTTCATCAGTCGCATTGCCCTTTAGCTTGTAGGCATAGGAGTATTCCTCGGATTTCTGGACTTTTCCGGCATTTTTGAATGCTTCATAATCTTCATCAAGCATAAATGTAATACCGAAGTATTTGGAATTTACAGAGGTGTCGGAAATTTCCTTGTAAGGCCCGTCGTAGTCGGACACGCAGCCGATGCCTGTGATTTTGTATTCATTTTTAGCGATCTTAATGGTGTCGCCTACATTTAATTTATGAACCTCTGCGAAACGCTTCTCGAGTGCAACTTCGCCGGAGTGCTTTGGAGCCTCACCGGATGTATATTGCATTTTGTTGATTTCCTCACGGATTTTGAAGATTCGCATAGTGCTTTTGTCTTTGTTATCTAAAATGTTGTCGAAGTAGAATTGTTCCTGGATGTCGATGTCCATAGCCCTTATTTCATCGAGCTCCTCATCGGTTAAAGGTACGAATACCGTGAATTCGCCGTCTTCGAGGTTGGTCTTTTCGGCCATATCTTCGGTGCCTTTGGTCAGGTTTTCGGCGGAACCGACTATGGTAACAACCAGAATCATTGCCATTATTATCATTAGTCCGAGAGCCAAATACCTGAAAAAGTTGGATTTCAGGTCTCTCAGCACTCTTTTTCTTAGTACCCTTTGCATTGTTAGGTCCTCCAATTATGTAGATAGTTAGGTTTATGGGTAAGCGGCCGGCTGGCTTTGCTTTGTGAATTCCTTGGGGAAGCAGCCGGCTGGCTTAGTAAGTCCTTAGGCTATGTTGCTTTGTAACCGGCTGACTTGTCAGGGATTATTATGTTTTCGGGTTAGCGGCTGGCTTAGTTAAGCCTTTGGGTTAGCGGCCGTCCTATAAATCCTCCAGCTCAGCCGCAGGCGTGCGGGTTTCGTTGGTGTAGGATTTGCCGATGAGCCCGTCCTTTATGTATATAACCCTGTGAACCATATTTTTAATGGAGTTATTGTGAGTTACTATAAGCATTGTAGTACCATACTTTTGGTTGATTTTTTCAAGGAG
>JAILOA010000068.1 GCA_024691065.1 Lachnospiraceae bacterium
CTTACGTGTATATTCCTTGATTGTTTCAAGACTCTCAGCCGGAATGTGCTTAGAAGGAATGATACAAGCAGAGTCACCTGAGTGAACACCTGCAAGCTCAATATGCTCCATAACAGCAGGTACAAATGCGTGAGTACCATCGCTGATTGCATCAGCCTCACATTCCATAGCGTGATTCAAGAAACGATCGATAAGTATTGGTCTGTCAGGTGTCACACCAACTGCAGCAGCCATATAATCGCCCATCTGATCGTCATCATAAACGACTTCCATACCACGTCCACCAAGAACGTATGAAGGACGAACCATTACAGGATAACCAATCTTATTAGCAATCTCAACTGCCTCTTCAACAGTTGTAGCCATACCAGCCTCAGGCATTGGAATACCAAGCTTATCCATCATTGCCCTGAACATATCACGGTCTTCCGCAAGATCAATAACCTCAGGTGATGTACCGAGTACATTTACACCATTCTTCTTAAGATCTGCAGCAAGGTTAAGCGGAGTCTGACCACCAAACTGTGCGATAACACCAACCGGCTTCTCTTTATAATAAATTGAAAGAACATCTTCAAGTGTAAGTGGCTCAAAATAAAGCTTATCAGAGGTATCATAGTCAGTTGAAACAGTCTCAGGGTTACAGTTAACGATGATTGTCTCAAAACCGAGCTTCTTAAGTGACTGTGCTGCATGTACACAACAATAATCAAATTCGATACCCTGTCCGATTCTGTTTGGGCCACCGCCAAGAATCATAATCTTCGGCTTTTCTTCATTAGTCTTATTATTATCCTCACCGATATATGTTGAATAGAAATATGATGAATCTTCAGTACCACTTACATGAACAGAATCCCAAGCCTCTGTAACACCAAGGCTTTCTCTCTTTTCTCTGATTGAATCCTCGGAAACCTCAAGGATTTCACTGAGATATTTATCCGAGAAACCATCTTTCTTAGCCTGGATTAAAAGCTCGTCTGCAGGAAGTGAACCCTTGCTTTCGATAATCTTTTCCTCCAATTCAACAAGCTCTTTCATCTGCTCGATAAAATATGTCTTAACATGAGTTATCTCATGAATTTCATCAACAGTAGCACCTTTTCTTAATGCTTCATACATTATGAAATGTCTCTCACTGGATGGAGTAATAAGCATATGAAGAAGCTCTTCCTTAGGTAAATCATAGAAATTCTTCACATGGCCAAGTCCGTAACGTCCCTTTTCAAGAGAGCGGATAGCCTTTTGTAATGCTTCCTTATAATTCTTACCGATACTCATAACTTCACCGACGGCACGCATCTGAGTACCAAGCTTATCTTCTACACCCTTGAATTTCTCGAATGCCCAACGAGCGAACTTAACTACTACATAATCTCCGCCCGGTTTATACTGATCGAGTGTTCCGTACTTTCCACAAGGAAGATCCTTTAATGTAAGACCTGTTGCAAGCTTTGCAGATACAAGAGCAATAGGGAAACCTGTTGCTTTTGATGCAAGTGCTGAAGATCTGGAAGTACGAGGATTTATTTCAATTACAATAATTCTGTCAGATACAGGATCATGAGCAAATTGTACATTGGTTCCGCCGATAACCTGGATGGCATCTACAATCTTATAAGCCTGTTCCTGAAGTCTGCTTTGTAAATCTTCACTTATTGTAAGCATAGGTGCTGTACAGAAAGAATCTCCGGTATGAACACCCATCGGATCAACATTCTCAATAAAGCAAAC
This sequence comes from Lachnospiraceae bacterium, assembly GCA_024691065.1. GTDB lineage: Bacteria > Bacillota > Clostridia > Lachnospirales > Lachnospiraceae > JAEEJA01. The sequence goes on from JAILOA010000068.1 coordinate 1,735, forward strand.
GGTAATCATATTACCTTCTTTATCACGAACAACCTCAAGCTCTAACTCTTCCCATCCTATGATGGATTCTTCTACAAGTACCTGATGTACAAGAGACTCCTGCAAACCACGTGCACAAACAACCTTTAATTCATCCCTGTTATAAACCAGGCCACCGCCGGCTCCGCCCATAGTATATGCAGGACGAAGAACAACAGGATAAGAAAGCTGATCAGCTATTTCAAGTGCTTCATCAACGCTGTAAGCAACCTGGCTTCTAGCCATCTCAATTCCGAGAGAATCCATAGTATTCTTGAACTCGATTCTGTCCTCACCACGTTCAATGGCATCAACCTGAACACCAATAACCTTTACATCATATTTATCTAAGATACCAAGCTTATAAAGCTCAGCACATAAATTAAGTCCGGACTGTCCTCCAAGGTTTGGTAAAAGTGCGTCCGGGCGCTCTTTTTCGATAATCTGCTCCATTCTTTCAGCATTCAATGGCTCTATGTAGGTTACATCTGCCATCTCAGGGTCTGTCATAATTGTTGCAGGATTGGAATTAACAAGAACGATTTCATACCCAAGGCTTCTAAGTGCCTTACAAGCCTGTGTTCCCGAATAGTCAAATTCGCAAGCCTGTCCGATAACAATTGGACCTGAGCCAATAATAAGAATCTTTTTAATATCAGTTCTCTGTGCCACTTTGCAATATCCTCCTAATTGAATTGTATTTATACTCTAACAAAACATTGTACACTAAAACAAAAATAAATAAAAGCACTTTTTTAAAAAAATAAAGGGAAGCTGACTTAATGTCTGCTTCCCCTTTAAATGCTTTATTTTATAAGGTTTTACTGATTATTATACTTCAACTTCAATCTTATCCAAATGCCAGATATCATTTACATATTCCTGAATCGTTCTGTCGGATGAGAACTTACCGGCCTTTGCAACATTCATAATAGCAGCGCGAGCCCATCTCTCTTCATCCTCATAAGCCTCAGAAATCTTTCTTCTGGCCTCATCATAGGAACGGAAATCCCTTAAGATGAAATACTGGTCAGGTGCATTGCCTGCGCCGTCAAGAAGTGAATTATAAAGCTCTCTGAACTCATCATAATTATTTGAATATGTTCCGTCAATAAGCTGTGTAAGCACTTCACGAATACCTGAGTCAAGGTTATAAATATCTCTTGGATTATATCCGCCATGATTTTCAAAGTTGATAACTTCATCGGAAGAAAGACCGAAGATGAATGCATTTTCCTCTCCTACTTCTTCTACGATTTCAACGTTTGCACCGTCCATGGTTCCAAGTGTAAGCGCACCATTTAGCATAAACTTCATATTACCTGTACCTGATGCTTCCTTACTTGCTGTTGAAATCTGCTCTGAAACATCAGATGCTGCAAAGATAAGCTCTGCATTGGATACACGATAGTTCTCGATAAATACAACCTTAATTTTACCGTTGATTGACTTATCATTATTGATAACATCGCCAACACTGTTAATAAGCTTGATGATGGCCTTAGCTCTTCTATAACCTGCGGAAGCCTTGGCGCCGAAGATATAGGTGTGAGGATAGAATTCCATACCAGGATTCTTCTTAAGTTCGTTATAGAGATACATAACATGAAGGATATTAAGAAGCTGTCTCTTATATTCATGAAGTCTCTTAACCTGAACATCGAAGATAGAACGAGGATCAACCTCAATACCGTTATTTTCTTTGATATATTCAGCAAGGCGAACCTTGTTCTGATATTTAATATTCATGAACTCTTTTCTGCTGAGCTCATCCTCTGCATAGATTCCAACGCCTTCAATCTTGGAAAGATCTGTAATCCAGTCATTTCCAACCCTCTTTGTAACCCATTCTGCAAGAAGTGGATTTGCATGTAAGAGGAAACGACGCTGTGTGATACCATTTGTCTTATTATTAAACTTCTCAGGCATCATAAGGTAGAAATCACGAAGCTCCTGCTTCTTAAGAATCTCAGTATGGAGTCTCGCAACACCGTTTACAGAGAAGCTTGCACAAATTGCAAGATGAGCCATCTTAACCTGACCATCGTAAATAATAGCCATCTTTCTGATTTTCTCATCATCACCCGGATATTCCTGCTGAATCTGTATAATGAAACGTCTGTTGATTTCTTCGATAATCTGATAGATTCTTGGAAGAAGTCTTGAGAAAAGCTCTAATGGCCATTTTTCAAGTGCCTCTGACATAATTGTATGATTTGTGTAAGCACAGGTCCTATTAGTAATATACCAGGCCTCATCCCACTCTAAACCATATTCATCCATAAGGATACGCATAAGTTCCGCAACCGTAACTGTCGGATGTGTATCATTTAACTGGAAGCAAACCTTCTCATAGATTTTATGAATATCATCATGATTTTCCATATACTTGGATACTGCACGCTGAATACTTGCGGATACGAAGAAATACTGCTGTTTAAGACGAAGCTCCTTACCTGCCATATGATTATCATTAGGATAAAGCACTTCACAAATGGTTCTTGCAAGGTTCTCCTGCTCTACAGCCTTTTGATAATCACCTTTGTCAAAAGAATCAAGGTTAAATGTATCAACCGCCTCTGCATCCCAGATTCTAAGTGTATTTACAACATTGTTATTATAACCTACAATCGGTAAATCATAAGGAACAGCAAGTACTGACTGATAACCTTCCTGCATAAAACGGTCACGACCATTCTCATCCCTGCGGACTGTCACATAACCACCGAATTTAACTTCTACGGCATATTCCGGTCTCTTAATCTCAAACGGATTACCATACTTAAGCCAATTATCCGGCTTTTCTACCTGATAACCATCCTTGATAGCCTGCTTAAACATACCATACTTATAACGGATACCGCATCCATATGCAGGATATCCCAATGTAGAAAGAGAATCCAGGAAACAAGCAGCAAGACGGCCTAAACCACCGTTACCTAATGCAGCATCAGGCTCCTGATCTTCGATATGATTTAAATCAAGCCCCAATTCCTCGATTGCCTCTTTGATTTCCTTATTTGAAGACAGATTAATAATAATATTTCCAAGAGCACGGCCCATAAGAAATTCCATGGATAAGTAATATACTACCTTAGCATCATCGTCTTCAATCTTCTTGTGAGTTGCCATCCACTGATCTACAATAATATCTTTTACGGCATAACTGACAGCCTGAAAAATCTGCTGATCATTTGCCTCCTCAATGGATTTTCTGGAAAGAACCTTTAAATAGTCCTTAACCTGTTTTTTGAATTCATTTTTGTTAATCTTGTTAATCTTATTCATTTAGTCGTCCTCCGAATTTATTTCCCAACACATAGACATTATTTTACTATATTAACTTTATAAAAGCAAGTTGTTTTTAATCCGTTAAAATCCAGGTTATCCTAATCTTCATTATTTTCCTTTTTATCCTTTAACTTATCTCCTATATCTTCTAACTTATCTCCTATATCTTCCTTGATGTCGTCTATTTTATCGCTTATATCCTCCCTGATGTCATCTATTTTATCACCGATATCATCAATAGTTTCACTTACATCCTCTTTAATGTCTTCTATCTTGTTACCGACTTTTCTTTGAAATTTACTTCTGGATTTAGAATTTTCATGTTCTTCATAAACCTCAACGGATGTACTGGTTGTATTTTCATCATCTCCGGATTTTCTGAGTTCTCCGACCTTATCACCGAACATAATCGTAGAAATAGTAATTTCTTTTTCCTGTTCCTGACGCATTTTCCTGTTTGTTAATTCCTGTTCATTAAAATGAATATATTCGTTTTTACCGTTCTCATCGATTTCTATCAGCTTCAAATTCAGATAATCATCCGTACTTCGTTTCAACCTCCTCTTTATAAGCCTGTATTCGACATAATCTTTTACAATCCTGTATAACAGGGCAAATATAGGTACACCCACAATCATTCCGACCAGTCCGAACCAACCGCCAAATACAAGTATTGAAAATAATACCCAAAATGCAGACAAACCTGTTGAATTACCGACTATGGCAGGTCCGATCAGATTACCGTCAATCTGCTTCATAATTATAAAATATACCGTAAAAGTGATACATTTAATCGGATCAATCATAAGAATGAGCAGTATACTCGGAATTCCGCCGATATATTGACCGAATATCGGAATCATATTACAAACACCGACTATAACACTTACAAGCATTGCATAAGGAATCTTAAATATTGAATTAAAAATAAATGTAATAATCCCCAATATAAATGAATCAATGATTTTTCCGATAAAGAATCCGCTAAAGCTTTCATTTGCTACTCTTGCATAGTGAATAATAATTGTAGCCTGCTTTCTGGAAAACATTGAATATGTTACTTTCTTAGCTAATGCGCTGAATTTTTCAGTTGATAAAAGTATGTAAACTGCCACAATCACACCTATTATCAAATTTAAAAAGAAACCAAAAAGCGAAAAAACACCATTCGCAAGCATCTGCGCATAATTATTTACATTTGGAAGTATTTCCTTTTGAAGATAAGGCAAAAGCTTTTGATTTATGATATCATCCAGATTGCTTGTAAACTCCAGTGAAAGATTTTGTAATTGCGATTCGAAAAACTTATTATTATTTAATTTATCATAAATCAAATCATAATAAGTATTAACGCGCTTCGGAAGAGAATTAATAAGTGCCGATAATGTACTGAGCACCTGAGGAATAACCATGGATAAAAGTAAATACAGGCAAAAGAGAGCCAATGTAAGAGAAACACCTATTGAAATCCCCTTTGTTGCACTTTTTACCTTTGTGGTAATCTCTTTTTTAGGCCATATCTTTTGGTAAAGCTTTAAAAGCCTCCTGTTTACTTTTTTCATAAGCGGATTTAGAATGTAAGCCAGCACTATACCAATAATTACAGGCTTTAAATGCGATACGGTATCACCTAAGAATTTACCTATATCATTTAAATTTGTAATAAAAAACCAAAACAAAAGCCCGATAATAAGAATATAAAAAAGCCCTCTCCACTGTCCCAGCAAAGAATTAAACTTTGTTCTTCCGGACTTGGTTTCGCTGTCATAATAATTATTTTTCATCATTGCCTCATTTCAAAAAATATCAAAATATTTATTTTATTAAAATCTAAAAGTTATTTTATAGTCAAATAATTGTCCAAATATAATTACATTCAAACAAATATGTTCAAAAAAATATATAATTATCCTCAAAAATAATTAATAAAATAATAATATTTCATACCACTTAAAATCACAATTACATAATATA
>JAILOA010000076.1 GCA_024691065.1 Lachnospiraceae bacterium
TATCCGGGCAACCAAGGATGAACGCACCAAAGCTGAGCTTATCACAAATGTATCGCACGACATAAAGACACCGCTTACTTCTATTATAAATTATGTAGATCTTATCAAGCGTGAGAATGTGGATAATCCGAAAATCAAGGAGTACACCGAGGTGCTCAGCGCAAAATCCGAGCGACTGAAGGTGCTTATTTCGGACCTTGTGGAGGCTTCAAAAACCGACACGGGAAATATAGAGCTCGAGTTTACGAGAATCAATGTAAATGAGCTTTCAAGCCAGGTTTTGGGAGAATTCAGCGAGAAATTCGAAGAGAAAAAACTTCAGGTTGTTACGGAACTTCCGGATGAGAGTCCAACTATTTATGTGGATGGAAGACGCATGTACAGAATCCTGGAAAACATTTTCCAAAATGTATATAAGTACGCTATGGAGAATACGAGGGTGTATTTTTCGGTAAATGTGTATGAAGCTGTAGGCAAGGTTAAAATTGATTTAAAAAACATCAGCAAAGATGAGCTCAATATTTCGCCTGACGAGCTAACGGAAAGATTTGTGCGCGGCGACAAGTCAAGAAGTACGGAAGGGTCCGGGCTGGGACTTTCAATAGCAAAGAATCTCACAAAATTAATGGGAGGAGATTTTGATATCGCCATTAACGGAGATTTGTTCCAGGTATCCATAGAGTTTGAAGTTCAGGAATAATCATATGTGTCTGTTGGTTGAAATGTTAAACCGGCAGACACATTTTTTGTGATAAAAGAAAGCTGAATTATGCAGGTTCTTTTGGGGCAATGATATTCTTTGGTCCGCTCCGCTACTTGGTCATAACGCAGGGCACTTCTTGACTTGCAATTTCCCCACATACGTTTTCACGGCTTAGAGGTGGGAGATTGCTCTTACTGCGTTAAATAATGTTTGACCACAGAAGGGCTGTGTGTTAAGATAACAGAACAAAGAGTGTTTCACGAAAGAGCGATACATTTTCGGGAAAAATTCACATCATAGGATTACGATTTTACACATATTATAGATACATTTGGAGGAAGAGATGCACGAGCTGTCAGTAACACAAAGCATGGTAAATATTGTGGTGGAGGAGGCCGAGAAGGCCAATGCAAATAAGGTTATCAATGTTAAGGTTGTGATGGGGCGGTGCACATGCCTGGTTCCGCAGATAGTGAATGACTATTATGAGTTGATGAGCGAGGGGACCGTAGCCGAGAATTCCAAGCTACACATTGAGAGAATTAATGGCAAGGTAAAATGTAACGATTGCGGCGAGGTCTCCGAAATCAGCGACTTCAGAGTGGTGTGTCCGAAATGTAACAGCAGAAATACATCGTTAATAGCAGGAAAAGAGTTTTACATTGATTCAATTGAGGTTGAGTAAACAAATTTAAAAATTAAGGTTGAGCAAAAAACTTAAAAATTAAGGTTGAGCAAAAAACTTAAAAAAAGATTGAGTAAAAAAACTTTAAAAATTAAGGCTGAGCAAATACTTAAAAGAGATTGAGTAAAAAGTTTAAAAATACGGAGGTGCTAACTATGGATAAATATGTATGTGGACCATGTGGTTATGAGTATGATCCTGAAGTGGGTGATCCGGCAAACGGAATCGCTCCCGGAACTGCATTTGAAGATCTTCCGGATGATTGGGTATGCCCGATTTGCGGAGTAGGCAAGGATGCTTTTGAGAAGCAGTAATTAAGTAATTATAAATAAGCGATTATAAATTATTAATTATAAATAAGCGTTTATAAATTATTAATTATTAGTAGGTTTTAAATGTAATTTGAATGTAGTGTAAAAGCTTCCGAATATCCTCATTAATTTTGAGGGTTCGGAAGGTATTAAAACTTTTTTCCTGTGTATTTATAAATGAACATTTTAAAATTTTAACAACATTTTTGATTTGAGTTTTGGATTTTTAGTTTGTGTGGAAAATTAAAAATAATTATATTAAAAAACTGATTTGTTTTAACGAATAAATTGATATAAATAATTAAGTGATTATATTAAAAAACTGATTTGTTTTTAACGAATAAATCGGCATAAATAATTATATGATTTTATTAAAAAACAGTAACAAAAAATTAATATAATTTAAGATTATTTTTTAATTTTATGGTTGAAAATATATCTATAAGTGATATAATATAAACATAAGAAACAATTCCTGGGATGTTCGATATTCCTGCAATTTTGAACCTACACCTTTTAATAGGGAATCCTATATTGGTACAACAATGTCAGGCCTCATTTATATCAGTGGAAGACAGCGGAAGTACTTGCGGATACCCACCTAGCTTGTTCGCTAGGACTCAAAATCAGGACCGGCATTTTGGGGCAAAAAGGGCTGCTTTTACGAATGTAGGGTGGCTCTTTTTTTATGCCTTTTATTTTTTGTATATGAGAGGAATTTATTATGAAATTTGTTATACAGGTTGTAAGCGAAGGAAGTGTCAAAATTGACGATAAGGTCGTGGGCGAAATTGGCAAGGGCTTTGTTGTTTTAATTGGCGTGAACAATGAAGACACCAAAGAAATTGCCGACAAGATGATAAAGAAGCTCATCAATTTGCGTATATTTGAGGATGAGAACGGCAAGACAAATCTTGCCCTGAAGGACGTAAACGGAGCACTTTTACTTATCTCGCAATTCACGCTTTATGCAGATTGCAAAAAGGGAAACAGGCCAAGTTTTATAAAAGCCGGCGAACCCAAGATGGCAAATGAGATGTATGAGTACATTATAGAAAAATGTCGCGAATTCGTTGAGGATGTGCAGACCGGTGAATTCGGAGCATATATGAAGGTAAGCCTTGTAAATGAGGGACCGTTCACGATTGTTCTCGATTCCGACGAGATTTGTAAGTAAAATGATTAGAATCCTATAAGATTTGCAAGTAAAGTAATTAGATTCCGACGGGATTTACAAGTAAAGTAATTAGATTCCGACGGAATTTGCAAGTAAAACGATTAGAATCCTATAAGATTTGCAAGCAAATTATTCTGTAATAGGTAGATAAGAAATAACAAAAATTTTAAAACTATTTAAAATGGGAAAACGTAATTCAAAACTAAAATAGTCAATTCAAGAACGATACATTTTTATATGTAATATAGGTTGAATTATTAAATTGCTTATATTTAGAGGTGACAAAATGCAATATGATTATTTAATAGTTGGAGCGGGGCTTTACGGCGCTGTGTGTGCCCATGAGCTAAAGAAAAGAGGCGCCCGCGTTTTGGTTATTGATAAACGAAATCATGTGGCAGGCAATATCTACACCGAGGACGATAACGGCATCCAGGTGCATAGATACGGCGCCCACATTTTTCATACCAACGATAAAGAGGTGTGGGAGTATGTGAACAGCTTTGTTGAATTCAATCGTTACACAAACTCCCCGATTGCCAATTACAATGGTGAGATATATTCGCTTCCTTTTAATATGTACACATTCAATCGTATGTGGGGCGTGGTGACGCCTGATGAAGCGGAGAAAAAGATTAAAGAGCAGGTTCTCGCATCGGGCATAAGGGAGCCTAAAAATCTCGAAGAGAAGGCGATAAGCCTCGTGGGAACGGACGTGTACGAGAAGCTTGTGAAGCATTATACCAGGAAGCAATGGGGAAGAGAATGCAGCGACCTCCCGGAATTCATCATTAACAGGCTTCCTGTGCGCCTTACGTACGATAACAATTATTTTAATGCATTATTCCAGGGGATTCCTTCGGCGGGCTATACGGCGCTTATAGAGCGGATGCTCGAGGGCGTGGAGGTCAGGCTTGAAACGGACTTTTTCGATAATCGCGATTATTATATGGAAAATGCAGCGAAGATAATTTACACAGGACCGATCGATGCATTTTATAATTACTCGGAGGGGTTGCTTCAGTATCGTACCGTGAGTTTTGAGACCGAGAAGCTGGATACCCCTAATTATCAAGGAAATGCGGTTGTAAATTATACGGGCGACAAGGAGCAGTGGACCAGGATTATTGAGCATAAATGGTTTAATTTCGGGAAGGACGGTAACGGCGATCCGATTGATTTTACCATAATCAGCCGTGAATACAGCAAGGAATGGGAGAGCGGAGATGAGCCTTATTATCCGGTGAATGACGAGAAAAATTCCAAGGTTTACGCACGTTACAAGGAGCTCGCAGATAATGAGGAGAAGGTTATATTTGGCGGAAGGCTTGGCTCGTACAAGTATTATGATATGGATGTAACCGTAAGGGCAGCGCTTGATATGCTTAAAACCTTATAAGTAAGGAAGAACCGGACTATATGTCAAAAACCTTATAAGTAAGGAAGAACCGGACTATATGTCAAAAACCTTATAAGTAAGGAAGAACCGGACTATATGTCAAAAACCATATAAGTAAGGAAGAATCGGACTATATGTCAAAAACCTTATAAGTAAGGAAGAACCGGACTATATGTCAAAAACTTTATAAGTAAGGAAGAACCGGACTATATGTCAAAAACCTTATAAGTAAGGAAGAATCGGACTATGAGTTAAATACCTTACAAATAAAGAAGGTTTGGGCGATGCTCCGAAAACCTTATAAATAAAGAAGATCATCATAATAATATACCCGTAAATGTCATGTCGAAACACTTGTGAACGATAGCGACTGTAGTATAAAAAATGAGAAATTTGATAAAAAAAAGATGCAAAATGTAGAAAAAATGGTAAAAATAGCGAAAAAAAGTATAAAAATCCCCTAAAATTAAAGGTTTTTGAGAAAAAAATCTTGACAAATGCTTGTTTTTAAGGTATAAATATAAGTGATATTTCTTTACGGAAATCATTTTAAATAAGGAGGAAACAAACTAATGAACAAATCAGAGTTAGTTGCTGCAATTGCAGAGAAAACAGACTTAACAAAAACACAGTCTGAGAAGGCTTTAAAAGCATTTATGGAAACAGTTGAGGAAGCGCTTAAGAATGATGACAAAATCTCTTTAGTTGGTTTTGGTACATTTAGCGTAAGCACAAGAAAAGAAAGAGAAGGAAGAAATCCTTCAAGCGGCGAGAAGATTACTATTCCAGAGCAGAAAGTGCCTAAGTTTAAAGCTGGTAAGGCTCTCAAGGATGCAGTTAACGTACCACCTAAGAAAAAAGGTAAGGGCAAGAAGAAGAAATAATTTTTGTAACTAATGATTTTAAGAATTATAGAGGGTCGCCTGTTTTTTAGGCGACCTTTTTTTATATGCATGGAGAGCGTTACATATTATTTCGTATCGTTGCATATAATAAATATTGGATTACAAATAAAAACTTTATGGTTGTGAAACTATAATTTTTACAAGAGTGGAGGCTTAAACCTGCGAAAACCTGCATTTTAAATATAATTATATAAGTTGCAGACGTTTTTTTACTAGAGTGGAGGTTAAACCTGCGAAAACCTGCTTTTTAAATATAATTATATAAGTAGCAGACGTTTTTTTACAAGAGTGGAGAGTGTTCACAACTCAATATAATAGGGATTAATAAAATTAGAAGAGGTAAAAAATGAGATTAGATAAATATTTAAAGGTGTCACGTCTTATAAAAAGGAGAACTGTTGCGGCCGATGCGGCAAATGCCGGCAGAATAACCGTGAATGATAAGGTGGCCAAGGCGTCCCAGAATGTTAAGGTAGGAGATATCATCGGAATCACATTCGGCGACAGAGAGGTAAAGGTCGAAATTACCTCCGTTGCGGAGACTGTAAAAAAAGAAGAAGCAAAAGATATGTATAAAGAATTATAAAAAAAACAGATAGGTTGTCAGCCTATCTGTTTTTTAAATATTAGAAAGAACCTGCAATGCCATTTCTTTGATAACAGGTTTATAATGTTCGCTGTAATACTGATCCGAAGCATAAGTCGAATCCAAAGGTGAACCATATTCGGAAATCATATTGCAAATGTTGTTAAATTCTGTCTTGTTATGGTAGGACATATGTAGAACCAGAATGTATTGGTTCTTTTTCTCATCTTTATACAAAGCATTCTTTCCGTTGTAAACATACAAAAGAGCCTGCGAAAGATTCATAACATCATCAAGTTTATCAAATGTATAAATTTTAATAATATCCTTTTTAGGAACAGGCCTGTTATTTCTGATATTGGCTCTGTTAGAAGGAATAGCATTCCCTTGATTATTTATGGTAATTGTACTGGAATTTTTTTCGTCGTTATCAAATTTGATTTCAGAAGACTGATTATCTGCCGGATTCCCAACAACTGTAGACTTTAAAGGGTTGGTTTCCTGTGTGTCCTCTACCTTAGTTATAAGCAATACCAATGAACCCGGATAATCCGGAATTGCCTCAATCATAAGAGGTGTATTCTCTGCTTCAAAACCAAACTGAAAAGCAGCCTGAGCGACCATATCTCTAAATAACCCCTTGGCTTTTTCGGTGCCATATGCTAATTCTGTTATTCTTAAATCGCGTTCCTGTAAATCCTCGTTGGTCAATGTACAACGGATTTGGTTATCATTTATTTTTTCTATACGCAAAAGGAATCCCTCCTTTCTATTATTCGAATATAGGCTTTATTTATAAGTTAAAAATCTGCGAATGACCTATAATTCCTAGGTATTTGTTTTATTTGATTATAAAGTAACGTTATCTTTTAGTCAATATAATATTTTATTACAAATTCTTAATTCTTAAGGGGTTGAAAGCATTGTATGCAATCCAAACCTTCTAATATATTGACAATTGCTGCCGGGAAATGGAGTTTATCAAGTAAAATAAGGCATTATAAGTTTAATGAGCAAGTAGCAAAACGTATAAAAAAATATCACTGAAGGAATAATTTCTACATAGGTGCACAACGTTCAGATATTTATTTGTAACGAAAAATCTGTAAAATAAAAGCATAAAGAATTATATTTGCATTTTGCATAAGTATATCAATAATAAATTATAAAAATGTAGCAAATATCTTGTAAAAACCAAATAATTTCTAATGGAGATAACATTTTGCGCCAATTTTATTACTTAATAAAAATTCGGAAAATGTACCGCAAAAACCGTTATTTCATTGAAAATAAAAACGAGATTTCAGATGTTTTTATAATAAAAAAAACGGAAGGGAGGATATATAAGAAAATGCTGACTACTTCTTGCAAATCGTATCACAAGTTTAATTATAAATCTTTTTATAAATCTGTACTGATTGTCATAGAGTGTGATTAGCATACAAGAACACTACATATAATTGCAATGTGAATTAATTATTCTTTTAAATAAATTTGCGTAAAGTAAGATTAAAACCTTTATTCCTCCAAATATAAAGAGTTTTAATAGGACAAATCTCAACGGATTATTTTTTACTAATTGTTAAAATTAGAATATAGTCTCCTGAAAGCAGATTATATTTATGTTTTACTTTAAGGCCCGGTATATTTCCGGGTCTTAATAATTAGTAAGCTAAACCGGTCACATAATATATTTATTGTTTGATTAATATCGGATATAGTGTTATACTATCTAATAGTTGTGCCAAATTTAGGTATATCAAAAGGGAGTATTATCTAAATAGGTTACATTCAACAATAAATGATAATATGTAAAGAGGTTTATATGAAAAAGACTGTTAGAGTATTGGTTATTATTACTTTAGTATTGGTTTTAATGGTAGGTGCGGTTATAGCATTTATTATGTATAGAAGGTATTCTCCGGGCAAGACACATGGAGATTTGACCAGTTATTTCGGGGTAAGTGAAGGACAGGTTGCAATAGTGTTGCAGGATGAGTTGTCAGAATATAAGGGCGTCAAAAAAGACGGTCACATTTACATTCCTGTAAGCCTTGTTTCGGAGCATTTTAATGATAAGTTTTATTGGGATAACAATGATTTAGTGCTTGTACTCACCACTCCTACCGAGATTATAACCGCGACGGATGGTCGTACAAAATACAGCATAAATGATAAAAATGTTAAGAATGAGTTCGGATGTCCGGTTGTTATTCTGAATGAGAACAGCAGTACAGGCGAGCATGAAGCTTATGTATCTATTGAGTTTGCGGAGTATTATTCACCTTTTGAATATCAGGCTTTTGAGAATCCGGACAGAGTGCTTATCAATTATAATTTCGATGTAACAGCTCAATATGCCGAAGCAACCAAGGATGTACCGTTAAGAAAGCTTGCCGGTATAAAGAGCGATATATTGGAGGACGTTAAAAAGGGTGACCGTGTAATGGTCCTTGATGGCAATGAGGACGGTTACGGATTTATAAAGATTATGTCCGGTAGCGGAGTTATAGGTTATGCAAGAGGAGATTCATTTGGTGCTACCAAAGAAGAAGGCTTTACCACAGATTATGTTGCTCCGGAATACAGCCATACATTGATGGATGAAACTGTTAAGCTCGGCTTCCACCAGGTTGCTTCAGTTTATGCAAACTCGGATATAGATACCGTTCTTGCCAATGGAACAGATATAAATGTAATCTGCCCAACATGGTTCCAATCTTCCGATAATAACGGTAATATTCAGAGTTTTGCCGAGTATGATTATGTCGATAAGGCGCACAATGCCGGAATTCAGGTTTGGGGACTTTGTGATGATTTCTCAAATGATAACAAAATCGGAAAGGTTCTTTCATCGACATCATCCAGAAAGAAACTTGAGAAGAATCTTGTTTCGGAAGCAATAAAATATAGCTTAGATGGTTTAAATATTGACTTTGAGTATGTAACAAGCGAAAACGGAATCGATTTTGTTCAATTTATAAGGGAATTGTCCGTTATGTGCAGAAAGTACGAGCTTGTTCTTTCCATAGATAACTATCCGCTTCCTATGTATACAGCGCATTACAACAGAACTGCCCAGGCAGAGGTAGCAGATTACATAATTACCATGGCTTATGATGAATATGTAAGCCAGGAGGACGGACCGGGTCCGAATTCATCTCTTACTTATGTGAATGATGCTATCGCCGGTGCGAAGCAGGAAATTCCGGATGAGCAGTCAATTATAGCTCTTCCGTTATATTGCCGATTCTGGGCAGGTAAGAAGAATAAAGTGCCTACTCCGGAAACCTATGGTATGAAGCAGTCATACGATATTGTTGCAAACCATGGGATAAATCCTGAATGGGATGAGGCTACATCGCTTTATTACGCAACCTACGAGGGTAGTGATGGCAAGACTTATCAGGTATGGCTTGAAACCGTCGATACACTTGAATTGAAGTTTGCTGCGGTAAAAGATAGTAATGCAGCGGGCGTTGCATTCTGGAAGTTAGGTTTGGAAGATTCCGATGTGTGGAACTCCGTGAAGAAGTCCTTTGGATGATACCGGAGATATTAGAATTATAATAAAGTTTCCGGTTCCGGATAAAAGCTAAGAAATCCTTTGGATGATACCGGAGATATTAGAATTATAATAAAGTTTCCGGTTCCGGATAAAAGCTAAGAAAACTTCGGATATTGCCGGAGATATTAGAATTATAATAAAGTTTCCGGTTCCGGATAATAGCTAAAAAAACTTCGGATATTGCCGGAGATATGGATGATTATTATGTTCTTGATTATTAAATAATATTATAGTATTTTAATATTTAATGTTGACACCGCTAGCTCAAGTGATATAAGAAGAGGTGGTGATAAGGCATGAAGGCAAAAGATGTTTTAAGAATTCTTCAAA
>JAILOA010000095.1 GCA_024691065.1 Lachnospiraceae bacterium
TATCCAAATATTTCCTCAAAAAAATATGGTCATGTTTTGAAGGATTTTTATAAAAAATATAATCTTCAAAACCTAAAGAATACCATATTTGACCATATAAAAATCCAAATATCCTCAAGAAAATCAGAGGAAAATGTAACCGAAAAATCCACTGATATGGCCGTCAAAACCGGGAACAATATTACTGATAACGATAATATAGCTATCGAAACATCATCTGGTATGGCCGTCAAAACCGGGAACAAAAAAACACTTGCCGATAATCCTGTTACTGAAAAAACAGCGAATAAATCCTGGAAAGCTACCGAAAAAAGAGTTGCTAACTACCGAAATAATTATTCCGAAAAAAACAATAACACAAATATCGATAGCAATAATACCTTATCTGATAATATAGATAAGGAAAATGTTAATACTACCATCAAAATTTCAAATAATAATCAAAACAAAAGTACATATAACCTAAAAAGGAACAAAAATAAAAAGTCAAAATACACAAGGCATAAGCACCATAAAAGGTAGGTAGATATGAGCATCTTAAATACAAACAATAACACACATGATACCGCCGGACTAGCCTCAAAGCTTGTTTATAAATACGGAAAAGAAATTTTAAATTCTAAAGAATTCGAACAACAAAAAAACTTTTTCCAACATGGTGATCACACCGTTTATAAACATTCAGTTGATGTCGCAAAAAAAAGTGCCGAACTAGCACTTAAATATTTTCATGATGTTGATTACAGCTCTTTAATCAGAGGAGCCCTTCTTCATGACTATTTTTTGTACGACTGGCATGAGAAAAATCTCCCAAATAAAATACATGGCTTTACACATCCTTCAAAGGCCGCTAAAAATGCAGCAAGGGATTTTGGAATCAATCACAAGGAGAAAATAATCATTAAAAGACATATGTTTCCCCTCACTCCAATCCCACCAACCATACGCGAGGCCTGGATTATATGCATTGCCGATAAAATGTGTGCAACCCATGAAACCGTCCGCGGCATTATAATAAAAATCGGTTTATATGAATTATTAAAAATATTCAATCAAAGACATCATATACGGATTCCAAAGCTACTTAGTAAAATCGCAGTTTTGGATATCATAAGATCAATATACACATTTATTATAAACAAGAAAAACGGTGACTTTTCATGAATAGGCACTGACCCTTTCAAATTCAGTAAGCCTGCATCCGCTTAATGCTACCGCATTTAAAAGGGGATGCAGGCTTATTCTGCTTTCAAATCAAACCACCGTCCGAGTTGATTATATTTTTATTATAAGATTATATTTCTATTTAAAGATTACATTTTTATTTTAAGATGATATTTCTATTTAAAGATTACATTTATAATTTTTGATTACATTTCTATCTGATAATTACTTTTCTGTCAAAAGATTATATATTATCTAAAAATATTGATCATCCTTCTGCTGCAATCTTCTTTAAAATTCCAAGAAGTAAATCCCATGTTCTCTTAACGGACTCCACATCCATTCTTTCATTCGGAGTATGAATATCCTTCATATCAGGTCCAAATGAAATAACATCCAAATCCTTCATTTCACCCGCAAAAAGGCCACATTCAACACCGGCATGAATAGTCTCAACCGAAGGCATCTTACCATATTGTTCGTTAAATACATCGCATACAATATCCCTAAGCTTCGAGTCCCTCTTATATTGCCAGGCCGGATAATCACCGGAGGAGCTGACATAACCGCCGAGTGCATTCATAAGACATTCAATCCTGCTGTAAAGCTCATGTTTCTCGGATTCTATACTACTTCTCACGCAATAAGAGAAAATCACTTCATCTTCCACGGTCTTTAATATACCAAGATTAAGTGAAGTCTCTACAAGCCCCTTTATATCGTAACTCATACGCTGTATGCCATTAGGTAAATTTACAAGTGCAGTAATTATTTTTAATGTAGTTTTAAAGTTAAATATTTTATCCGGTTTTACATCAGCCTTAAAAAATTCAACCTTTATGTCAGGATCTACATTGCCATAAACATCATTGAAAATCTTGTTATATTTATCAACTTCTTTTTCAATTATTTTTAATGTAGATTTCACATCAGTTCTTATAGCAATATTAGCATCTTCCGGCAATCCCACACAAATATCAGCAAATGCCTCTCTCGGAATTGCATTATCCTTAAGTCCTCCGCCTATATTTACAAGTGCAAAATTTACTATCTCCGACAGCTCATACAAAATCCTTCCCAGGAGTATGCAGGCATTAGCTCTTCCTTTATCAATCTCAACTCCGGAATGACCACCCTTCAAGCCGGATATTCTAAGTCTGTAAAAGTTATCATTCGCAAGATCTGATATCTCCTTCGAAACAGTTTTTACAGGTATATGAGCCGCTGCAGTCATACCTCCGGCACAACCCGAAAGAAGTATCCCCTCATCTTCAGAATCAATATTTAACATATATTTTGAATGTAGCTTCGTCTTGTCAAGTGCCGCCGCACCAAGCATTCCAATTTCTTCATCAACCGTAAATACACACTCTAACGGAGGGTGTATAACCGTAGAATTATCCGTATCACTTTCCAAAACCGCAAGCATATAAGCCACTGCAATACCATCATCACCACCAAGCGTAGTCCCCTTCGCTGTAATGATTTTTCCATCAATAACCTCTAATGTAATCGGCTCATTTTCAAAATCAATTTCTACTCCGTCCTCCTTCTCGCAAACCATATCAATATGGCCCTGAAGCATCGTAACCGGGCTGTTTTCATACCCTTTGGAGGCCTCCTTATAGACAATCACATTGTTCTTATTATCAACATAATAATCCAGTTTTTTTGCCTTGGCAAAATTCACAATATAATCACTGATTTTCTTCGTATTGCCCGATCCGTGAGGAATATTGCAAATCTCCTCAAAATAAAAGAATACTCTCTCCGGATTCAAATTCTTTAAAACCATAACTTAACCCTCGTATAAATATCATTTTGAAATTTCACGGTGCATCAGGCACCACTAAGTACCATTATAATTACTTTCTTGAAATTTATGTGAATATTTTTAAATTATAATAACTATTTAAATCAAAATAAATATTTTAACAAATTACAATTCCGGGTTTTGCAGTTTTATCATAAAAATTAGTATAATTTCCAATCATCCACCGGCAAATACCGGCTTTTGCAGTTTTATCATAAAAATTAGTATAATTTCAATCATCCCCGGCAAATTTCGGGTTTTGCAATTTATCTTACAAACATTTTATAATCTCATCCTGAACATCCTTCAAATGTTCATCAATGATACCAAAGTCCATCTCCTTATAATTCCAGGCAGCCCTTCCGACATTATATTTATTAAATACCTCGCTAAAAGATTTATACCACTCCAGAGTCTCCTCCGGGTCAGCCTTATTTATAACGCCGTACTCACCACAATAAAGCGCTACATTTCTCTCCTCAGCAAGCTTAACAGCCTTTGATAAATAAAACTCAAAATAGTCCGTTCCCGGATTCTTTGTCATATCAAATCCATCATAAGTCCCCAGCTTTTCCTGCAATATACTCTGAGTAACATCCTTATAAACAGACATAGGCTCCTTAATGGAGATCCTGAAATCAGCCTTCATGGTAGCAACCCAATAAGCGCCCTGATGAGTAAATGCAAGCGGCTCATAACAATGGAAATTATAAACTATATTCTCATCATAAGGAGGCAAAAGATCCGGCAACGCCTCGATACTATTGTTAAAATAACCACCTATAAGAATCTTCACAGTTGGAGCAATAACCCTGATACGCTCGATACATTTCTTTGAAATCTCATTCCACTTATCGGAAGTCTCCTTATCCGTAACCTCATTTAAAAGCTCAAATGCAACCCTGTCTCCGATATTTCCATACTTTGTTGCAAGCTTCTCCCAAAGCTTATAGAAGCGCTCCTGATAAGCCTCATTATCAAAAAATCCGTCCTGCTTCTCTCCCACATCAAAGGAATAGCCATATGTTTTATGAAGGTCCAAAAGCATATTTAACCCATACTTTTCGCACCAGCTTATAGCATTGTCAATGTAAACAAAGCCATCCTCCTTGTAATTCCCCTCTTCGTCCTGAATGAGATTATAATCAATCGGAACCCTTACATGATCAAGTCCCCATTCACTAACCTTTTTAAAGTCATCTTCCACTATAAATGTATCGAATCTCTCCTTGGAATAATCGCATTGAGAGAGCCAGCCACCAAAATCCACCCCGTGTTGAAAACCTTCGAAAATACGCATAAAAATATCCTCCTATTTTGCTTTTTGTGTTAAAAAAATAACTACATTTTAAATTTTTATTTTGAAAAAATAATCCCACATTTGCATTTGATTATACTATATCGGTTGAAAAAATAAAACAGTTATTATGAGACTTTACAAAAAATTTTCTCGTTCTTTATAAATACTATTATTATTTTTCTCATTCTTTCAATTCCCAAAACACAAACTAATCCAGATATCCTTGAACTATTACATATAGAAATTTTATATAGCCTCTACCCCTGTCAACTACCCATCACCTAAAGGTAATGGGCTTGTAACTGCCCAGTCGTAGTAACGGCTTATGCCTCCGACCTTTGACCCCAATAGGTATTATTTCCTAAAGTGGCGTTACATTATAGGGTGGTTGACAACACCCTTTACGACAAAGTTTACTCTGCCGTAACTGTATCAGGTACTTGACTATCTTCGAGATAGTTGATTCCCATGCGGTACAGATTCATAGCTCCAATACGGTCA
>JAILOA010000096.1 GCA_024691065.1 Lachnospiraceae bacterium
TATTCAATTGTTTGCAAGTGATAAATATATAAATAATTATACCTTTTTTTACTAATAAATCAAGAAAAAAGAGAGAAAGGGCACAAAAAAAGTACGCCTCAGCGTACTTTTTTCATTTTCATCGAGGTGACAGGATTCGAACCTGCGTTCTCGCCTGCCGGCTTATCGAGGTGACAGGATTCGAACCTGCGTTCTCGCCTGCCGGCTCGGTCCGAGCTAAACGCGTGCCACCGGCACGCAGCTCCCTCTGCGTCCCGAAATATTGCTCCACAAAAATCCAAAAAAAGAAAAAAACGTAAACTCACTAAAATCAAAAAAGTACGCATCAGCGTACTTTTTACCTTTCATCGAGGTGACAGGATTCGAACCTGCGGCCTCTGCGTCCCGAACGCAGCGCTATACCAAACTTAGCCACACCTCGCAGTCATCTTTTGACAACAGTGGGTATTTTATCACAATAAAGTATAATTTTCAAGTATATTTCTAAAAAAATCGTTGGAATATAATATCATTATTCCAACGATTTTTGATAATTTAATTATTTTTATAAGCGTTCACGGCGATTTTGTAGACCTCTGCGAGGGGGAGGTTCTTTTCGCGTGCGATTTTTGCGGCGGTTTCGTACTCCGGATAGATTTTTTCGGTTCCGTTGTGATTGCATATTTTAAGGTCCAGTTTACCGATTTCGGTATCTACGCTTACGATTTTTCTTGGGAGTATTCTTCTCTCCATCTTTAACTTTCTTATTCCGATTGTGGTTGTGTTTTCAAAGATTATGTCTTCTAAGGTTTTGACATCCTGCTCCTTTGCTATCACTGATAAAAGGTATGCAGGGCGGTTTTTCTTCATGGTGATTGGGGTAAAGAATACATCTCTTGCGCCGTTTTCCATAAGTAAATTCATAACGAAACCGAGAGTTTCTCCGGTACAATCATCTATATTGGATTCGAGCTTATAAATGTAATCTGCTTCGTCAGCTTCTTCGAATAATATCGCACGTAATATGCTTGGTTGCTTATATTCTCTTTTTCCTGCACCCAAACCTACCTTTATTGGTATTATTACCTCCGGAAGAGTTCTGTCGGTGATAACTGCTGCTGCAAATGCAGCTCCTGTCGGTGTTACCAGTTCTCCTTTTCTTTCGGTAATTGCTAACGGCAACTTATTCGCTGCTACTATATTTATAACCGCAGGAACAGGTACCGGGAGTATCCCGTGCTGACATCTTACTGTTCCGCTTCCTTCATTAATTTTTGGAATAACTACAGCATCGATGCCTAGATTATCAAAGCATACTGATGCTGCCACGACATCTACTATCGAATCAACCGCACCCACCTCATGAAAATGTACCTCTTCAATCGGTTCATTATGTGCTTTCGATTCGGCCTCTGCAACAATTTGAAACACCTTTTTAGATAATTCCTTCGCCTTATCGGTCATATCTATAGAATCGATTATTTTTATAATATCATTTAAATTACGATGAACGTGGTTATGTCCGTGGTTGTGGTCATGGCTGTGGTCGTGTTCATCCCCGTGGCTATGGTCGCGGCTGTGCCCATGTTCATCCCCGTGGCTATGGTCATGGCTGTGCCCGTGTCCATCCCCGTGGCTATGGTCGTGGCTGTGCCCATGTTCATCCCCGTGGTTTTGGTCATGGCTGTGGTCGTGTTCATCCCCGTGGCTATGGTCATGGCTGTGATCGTGTTCATCCCCGTGGCTATGGTCATGGCTATGCCCGTATTCATCCCCGTGACTGTGGTCATGGCTGTGCCCATGTTCATCCCCGTGGCTATGGTCATGGCTGTGCCCGTGTCCATCCCCGTGGCTGTGGTCATGGCTGTGGTCGTGTTCATCCCCGTGACTGTGGTCATGGCTGTGGTCGTGTCCATCCCCGTGCCCATGCTCGTGGCTATGGTTATGACTATGCACCTCATCGGATACATTTCTATTTTCATGACCATATAAATATTCCATGTCATGGTCGTGGTTTTCGTGCTCCTCATCCAAAATCACATCAAAGTCACAGCAATCAATCTCCGACTTCTTTACGCGGCTGATTTTAGTCGTAAAACCACCGATTTTTATGCTGTCCAATGCTTTTTTTAAAACCTCTTCATCAGCTCCCAAATCAAGCAGAGAAGCTACTATCATATCTCCACTGATGCCTGTATTACAGTCAAAATATATTTTTTTCATTGATATTCCCCTATTGTATTTTTTAGTAAAGTTTAAACTTCAACAGTAAATGTATTTCTGAATTTATTGCTTATAATTGTCCACTGCCAATCTATTAATCTGCGTTGCCATATAACCTGCGCCGTAGCCGTTATCAATGTTTACGACTGCTATCCCGTTTGCACAAGAATTTATCATCGTGAGAAGCGCCGAAAGCCCATTAAAGCTTGCTCCGTAACCAACCGATGTCGGAACCGCAATTACCGGATTAGAAACCATTCCGCCTATTACACTGGCGAGAGCCCCTTCCATACCGGCTATTGCCACTACACAATTTGCTTTTTGAATTACTTCAACCTTTGATAATAATCTATGCAGGCCGGTAACCCCTACATCATATACCCTGTTAACATTGGTCCCAAAATATTCCGCGGTCTGACAGGCTTCCTCTGCCACCGGAATATCTGCAGTACCCGCACAGCAAACGACTACATTTCCGATCTTTTCCTTTTCTTCCTTCTCATACTTTAGAATCCTTGAGACCGGATCAAAGCTAATATCCGGAAATGATTTCTTCAAATATTCATATTGTGACTCTGAAGCTCTTGTGCCAAATGCACATCCGTCAGCCTCGATAAGCCTCTCATAAATTGAAAGTAAAAATTCATCTGCCTTATTTTCGCAGAATATAACTTCCGGAAATCCTGTTCTAACCTTCCTGTGTATGTCCAACTTAGCAAATCCCATTTCCTTGTAAGGCTCGCTTTTAAAATAAGCCTCTGCCTCTTCTATTGAAATTTCTCCACTCTTCACTTGTTGAAGTATTTCCTTCGTATTTGCCATAAATCCTCCTAACAATATATATAATAAGCTTAAATTATCCTATTAATTCATATATAAAAAATATATTCCACAAGACATAAATAAAATATTCAACCATAAAGTCCAATCATTACCGGAATATAATCCCTTCTCAAAAATCCTTCATTCATATATATAAAAAAAATCGAATATCAAAATTTATAAGCATAATTTTAGCATATCAACTTACAAATAACCACAAAAATATTTCCAAAAATGCTTTTACTTTTTTACATATATCCTTTGAAAATATGGAATCTTA
>JAILOA010000132.1 GCA_024691065.1 Lachnospiraceae bacterium
TATATTATATCTTAAATAAATCCCGCTTTATTTATATCGTTTTTAATATGTATTTATAACTTTTTCTTATTTTTCTATTGAAATTTATTTCACGAGATAGTATAGTTCAACTTGTAAGGAGAAATACGTTTCACTTACTTGTTGAAAATAATTCATTTGAAATGTATATCATAAAAACATTTACATTCTGATATAACAAGCCGAAACATTTTAACTTACCAAAAAGTAAATTAATCTAAAAATATTTTTTAATCGAAAGAGAGGATTTTAAAAATGAGAAACTTAAAAAAATTATTAACTCTTGCACTTGCAGGAACAATCGCAGCATCAACTGTACTTACAGGTTGTGGAAAGACAAGTGGAAGCAACGCTAAGGAAAAAGGTCTTAAACTTACAAATGTATCTTACGACCCTACCAGAGAGCTTTATGAAGAGTTTAACGAAACATTTAAGGCTCATTATAAAGAAGAAACAGGTAAGGATCTTGAGATCGTTCAGTCTCATGGTGGTTCAGGCGGACAGGCCCGTTCGGTAGTTGAGGGTGCTGAGGCTGATGTTGTAACACTTGCATTAGAGCACGACATTACATTAATCGAGCAGGCAGGTCTTATTGAGAGTGGTTGGTTAAGCGAATTCGACAAGGATTCATCTCCTTATACATCTACAATCGTTTTCCTTGTAAGAAAGGGTAACGAAAAGGGCATTGAGGATTGGGACGACGTAATCAAGGATGGCGTTGAAGTAATTACACCGGACCCTAAGTCAAGTGGTGGTGCAATGTGGAACTTCCTTGCAGCTTGGCAGTATGCTCTTGAGAACAACGATAACGACGAAGAAGCAGCTAAGGAATTCGTTAAGAAGCTTTATGCAAATGTAACCGTTATGGATTCAGGTGCTCGTGGTGCTACTACTACTTTCGTTGAAAACGGACAGGGTGATGTACTTCTTGCCTGGGAAAATGAAGCTATCGCTACATTAAACGAATATCCTGATGATTATGAAATTATTTCACCTAGTGTTAGTATCTTAGCTCAGCCTAGTGTTGCCATCGTTGATGAGAATGCAAAGAAAGATGGTGTTGAAGAAATTGCCAAGGAATATCTTGAGTACCTTTACACAGATGAAGCTCAGGAAATCATCGGTAAGAACGGTTACCGTCCTTCTAACGAAGAAATCCTTAAGAAGTATGCTGACAAGTTTGATCTTGATATGAACCTTTGCACAATCCAGGATTTCGGTGGCTGGGATGCAGCTTACGAGAAATTCTTCGTAGACGGAGCAATTTTCGATGAAATCTATAATGGATAATTAAAAATTAATCCATAATAAAATATTTAACCTGATTTAATTACATTCAAAAAACACAAAATGTTTATAATCCTAAGGAACTCCTTAAACTTAGTTCCGGCAAAGGATTTGCTTTAAAGAAAATATGCAAATAAATGAAAAAATGATTTTGATACTCCCGGAGTACTTGTAAGGATTGAGTTTTCAATCCTTACCGGTCCTACCGGTTTTGTGGTGTAAACGGACTTTTTTATTAACAGACTGATTTTGTATCTGACAGACTTTTTAAAGGATAATATTAAATAATTCTTAGTAAAATCAATAAATTTATCATAGAAAACATTTATTCATATCATTTGGGCCGATCCCCAAATTTATCATAGAAAACATTTATTCATATCATTTGGGCCAATCCCCAAATTTATCATAGAAAACATTTATTCAAAACATTTAAATAAAATGAGGACAATAACATGAAAAAAGGTAAAAATGTAATACCCGGATTCGGGCTTTCCTTCGGCATAACAATTGCCATGGTTTCCCTCTTAATCCTTATCCCGCTTTGCTCGGTTTTAGTGTATGCATTCAAGCTTTCACCAAAGGAATTTTGGGAAACAATTACAAACGAAAATGTACTCTACGCTTTTGCTACGAGTATCGGATGCTCACTGATTGCAGCCATCATAAACTGTATATTCGGCGTAATCCTTGCCTGGGTACTTGTTCGCTACGAATTTCCCGGCAAACGCATATTAGATGGGCTTATCGAGCTTCCGTTCTGTCTCCCGACTGCTGTAGCAGGTATCACTCTTTCAAAAATGTATTCGGATACAGGTGAGATAGGAAAAATATTTGCTAAATTTGGAATCAAAATATCTTATACACATATAGGTCTTACAATTGCTCTCGTATTCATCGGACTTCCATTCGTAGTCAGAGCAATCCAGCCGGTCCTTGAAAAATTTGATAAACAATACGAAGAGGCCGCATATATGTTAGGTGCGGACAAAAAGACTACATTTTTCAAGGTTATTCTTTCAGAACTTCGTCCTGCTCTCATTACAGGATTCGGACTTGCATTCGCAAGAGGCATAGGCGAATACGGAAGTGTAATTTACATTTCCGGTAATAGCGCAAAGGAGCATACACAGGTTGTTTCATATATCATAATGCAGAAATTAAATTATATGGATTATAACTCGGCAACCTCTATCGCCCTTGTAATGCTGATTATTTCTTTCCTTCTTCTCCTGCTTATAAATATCGTGCAGGTAAAACAATCCAGAAGAACAAATAATGTCTGATTTTTATAATAATTTTGTATTGGTAGGAAATATAACTTAATTCAATATTCAAAATAATAATTAAGGAGATTAATATGGACGAACAAAATAAAGAAGGGCGCGTAACAAGAGTAGTGCTTATTACCATAAGCGTATTGTTTATCGCTATAATGCTTGTATTACCGCTCATTTCAGTTATATATAACTCATTAAAGGAGGGGCTTGGCTTCTACCTTGGTGCATTAAAAACCACATATGTTACTTCTGCTTTAAAGGTAACATTACTTGCTACTGTTGTTGCGGTTGTTGTAAATACATTTTTCGGAATTATAGCTTCATGGTTGCTTACAAAATTTAATTTCAAGGGAAAGCAAATCCTTGCTACCCTCATTGATATTCCGTTTTCAATATCCCCTGTTATCGCGGGTCTCTCATTTATTATGACCTTCGGAAGAATGGGATGGGCTGCTCCGATTGTCGATAAAATCAACGAATTACTCGGAACAGACATTAAAATTGTATTTGCGCTTCCGGGTGTATGCCTCGCAACGATATTCGTAACATTTCCATTTATTTCAAGAGAGCTTATTCCGGTGCTTAACAGCCAGGGTCCCGATGAAGAGGAGGCTGCGGCTCTCATGGGAGCCAAGGGCTTTACAATCTTCAGAAAGATTACCTTCCCGCATATCAAATGGGCACTTGTTTACGGTATAATCCTTTGTACCGCCAGAGCGCTCGGAGAATTCGGTGCAGTTAATGCTCTTTCAAAAACCAGAGGAGAGACCTTTACTCTCCCGCTTGAAATCGATGCTCTTTACCTTGCAGGATCCGCAGATTCCATCACGGCTTCCTTTGCAGTATCTTCACTTCTGGTAATTATAGCAATTATAGTTCTTATTATCAGAAATATATTTGAACATAAGGACAAGGGTGCAGACGCGAAGAAGTAAAATGTAATTCTTTATATAACCTGTTAAAACATAAAAGTCTATTAAAAAAGCTTATACGGTTATTAAAAAAAGGAAATGTAATTGTAAATGTAAGTATAGCAGTGGAAATGTAATTGTAAATGTAAATGTAACAATGGAAATCGAATAAAAATAGATTTTAAATAAACCTTTAAATACAGCAGATACGCCAAAGCGTAGGAAATGAGGATAATTATGTATGTAGAATTAAAAAATATAAATAAAAACTATGGTGATTTTCAGGCATCCAAGGATGTAAATTTCGGAATCGAAAAAGGAAGTCTTGTTGCACTTCTCGGACCTTCGGGAAGTGGTAAAACCACAATTCTCAGAATGATAGCAGGTCTTGAAACCCCTAATTCCGGTGAAATAATTATCGATGGTAAAACCGTTAACAATGTAAATCCCGCAGATCGTGGAATCGGATTCGTGTTCCAGAACTATGCACTCTTCCGCTATATGACAGTATATCA
>JAILOA010000170.1 GCA_024691065.1 Lachnospiraceae bacterium
TCGATAATGATATTCGAATTTCCATTAATAATTACATTAATTTCATTGGAATAATCATCAGGAATTATCTGAATGCTGGTATTTAAAACCGCATCATTATTGATTAAATTATCACCATCAATATTAATATTTTCCTCTGCAATTTCATTTTTTTCTTTTGAAGGAACATCAATAAATACATTTTTTTTCTTTTTTTTTCGTGGATCAATCGGTCCCTTATTTAACTCTTTTTCATTGTTATTAGTATTATTACCTTTCTTTGGCATAACTTACCTCCTTGTATCCTGCTTACCGGAATATAGATTATTTAAACCTTGTTAATTATTTAAAGCATTCTCAACTCTTTTCCATAATAATACCATAAACAGTGTAACAAAAGCGTAACAGCTCTTATCGAAATTTAGCTTTGTAAATTTATTATAAAAATATGAACCACCTCATACTTCATTCCGGTGTATCTTTGCCAAAATGCTCATTAAAATACTCATACTTATTTTTATCTATTTGTTGTATCTCATAGAGATATTGCCTGTCATTATCAGAAGACATTTTCAGTAATGTAACGAGCTTCCACCTGAATCCACCTTTTTTATCTCTTAAACGGAATGGCTCCGTCAAAAAATGTGTTTCCTGTTCCTTATAACGGTCTTCTATCGTATCAAAGTCCATAAATTCAATATATCGTTCCCTATCATCGGCAAACACTTCACTCGCGGTAAATTCTTTAATACCTGTAGCAAGACCGGTCTGTCCATATACTTTTTTAAAGCTTGCATTGGAATAAATCTGCATTGCCGAATCCTTATCGGGACTTATAAGATTCACAAGTTCAAATTGAGAGTAAAGGCCAACAAGTCCATTTTCAAGCATAGAATTACGTTTATATTCCAACTCAGTATAAATATTTCTGAGAGTCACTTTTAATGCTGTCTTATCATTTAATGATGCTATATATTCAGCTTTCATAAGCACCAGAAAACCATTGTCAATATAATCAATCCGATGGCTATCCCTGGTTCTTGAAGTTTGAAAATACAAATCATCAATAATATGATAAAAAGGATGATTGGGATCTATTGCCATATTAAACACATCTACTTTTTCCTCCGGATGAATTTCTTCAAAGGCCTTTAACATTTGTTTATTTGCCGCGATATGTTTCCATTTATGATTAGAATATTCAACTATCATTTCCGGCAAACCTGAAAGCAAGTCTATACCGGCAATTTTATCCCAATAATGATGTTCGTCGGCCGTTTCATAATTATGTTCATCATCATGCTTCAGCTCTTTTATAACATCACATGGTTGAGGACGACCATAATACCATCCCTGCATACTCTCGCAACCAATATCTTTAAGGAACTGTGCATGCTCCGAAATTTCCACACCTTCACATACCGTTCCTATGCCTAAACTCTTAGCCATTTTAATTATCGAACTTATGATTAGTTCGGCCTTTTTATTAAAGTTATGCAGAAACATCATATCCAGCTTTATTACATCAAAGCTATGAGTTTGCAATGTATTGAATGTCGAAAAACCATTGCCGAAGTCGTCCATCCAAACTTCATAGCCATCACGATGGAACCATTGAATATGTTCCTCTAAAGCCTCCTCTTTTTCAAATGAAGTACTTTCGGTAATTTCAATGTGAATCATTTTGTGAGGAACATTATATTTATCGCAAATAGTATTGATTCGTTCATGTATATCCATAATTTCAAAGTCAATACGGGACAAATTAAACGAAACCGGAATAAAATCATATGATTTCTCCTGTTGTTCCTTATAATTCCTGCAAATAATTTCAAGTATGGCCATATCTAAAAGATATATTTCGCCATTTTGTTCCAATGGTGGAATAAAAATATCAGGTGTCAAAAATCCATAGACCGGATCATTCCATCGTGCTAATGCTTCAAAGCATGATATTTCGCCGGTAAGACTGCGTACTACCGGCTGAAAATAAGCAATAATCCATTTTTTTTCTATCGCCTCTTTAATATGTTCTTGTACATACTGATCTAGATCTGAAATCTTACTCATATCATATACCTCTATATATTTTATTTTTTCCTGCTTTATATAGTGTCAATAGATCGGTTAATTTTAAAAACCGGAGCAAAATAACATAAAACGTTTTCCCAAATGTCGTTTTTTTATAGTCGAAATCGCAGAATGTAAACCATTCTGCGATCTCTGTATTCGATATAATAATATATATTACTCCCGTTGCTTATGCTTATCTTTCTTTTCCTGATACATCCTTACATCGGACTGCTTAAGTGCATAATCAAAATCAAACTCTTCACTGCTTAAAACACAGACACCGATACTTACCGAAATGGTATATGGTTGTTCCAATTTTTTATTATACATATCCAGAAATTCAAGAATCGATTTCTTCAAAACCTCAGATAAATCAGGATCATCCACAGCCGCAAAGACAACAAACTCATCTCCGCCAAATCTTCCGCTTATCATTTTATTATATTTAAATTGTTCCCGATTAGACTTTAGGTAATTAATAGATTTAGCGATTGTCTTAATGGCAATATCACCTATTTCATGTCCAAATCTGTCATTCATCTTCTTCAAGCCATCCATATCAATGGATGCAACAATATAGTACTTCGAACTTCCATTGTCATATACATCATCAATACAATTATAAAATCCGTTACGATTGTAAAGATCGGTAAGATAATCTCTCCTTGCCATTCTATCGATTCTTCCCATAGTATAATTAAGATTATTAACAACACAATATGTACCGAAAATATGATTCAAATTCTGAACATAATTGTAAAGCTTCATATACTGGGAATTGTAAACCACCGGATAGAAACAAACATAGCCAATCATATTTGAATAAAAATGTAGCGAAGCAAAGAGAATAGGATTCTCCCTCTCTATAATCTCATCAATATGAGGCATAATATCTCTTTTCTTCATCTTTATAGGATAATCGCCGGGATCATAATCACTTTGGAAAATAGTCAAAACATCATCATCCAATGACATTTCACTATGAAATTCGGTATGATTTACTTTTTCGTCAAAAAAGTTCTCATTTAAAATTACCGCTGCATCGGTGAAGAATTCATGATTCATAATCTCCGGAAGCTTATTGAGACTTGGAAGATTCAACATAACCTCAAAGATTTCGTTAAAGCTCTTTGAATCATCATAAATGTAATTCTTTCCATCAAGTGCATCGTGAAACATTTCATTCAAATACGTGACATCATATTCGGATGAGCAACCACAGGAAGCACCTTCATATAAATCAAAGCCTGCAACAAAGGTCCCATCCACCTCTTCGCCATTAAATAATTTCTTCAGGGAATCAATAATATAATCCGACACTTCATGCAAACTGCAACCGCTTGTTGTAACGGTCGGAACATTGATAACAGCCTCATATGTTTTATCGAATCCGGTAATAATTACATCTTTTGGAACCTTAATTCCCGCTTTTTCAAATTCCTGAATCATAGTTATAGCCATTATATCATTTGCACAAATGATAGCATCGGGAACCCTCTTCTTAGCCAACATTTCCTTTGCCACCTTAATGGTCGGCAAATTCCAATAATCACCGTAATAAAGGTCATCGTCATTAAAAGTAATATCATATTCTGCGATAACCTTCCTGAACCTTTTAATTCGATCCTCGGAATGTATCTCTCCCTTAGGTCCGGCAACAAATACTAAATCCCTGCATTCATGTTTCTCAATGACATGTCTGGTAACCTTTTCAATTCCATCAGTGTAATCAAAAAGGCAATTTATTGCATTCTCTTTTTCTTTTCCGATACTGAAAACAGGCTTCCCTTCACTCTTGGTTCTCTCAATGATTTCTTCTACGAGCTTCTGATCATTAATAAT
Source organism: Lachnospiraceae bacterium (assembly GCA_024691065.1). Lineage (GTDB taxonomy): Bacteria > Bacillota > Clostridia > Lachnospirales > Lachnospiraceae > JAEEJA01. The sequence goes on from JAILOA010000170.1 coordinate 3,895, forward strand.
CTCGGAAAATACAATAACCGCATCAATGATATCATAATCCATTAATGTAAAAACAGCCTTATCTCCTTCTTCCGGAGTCAATTTCCAGAATAAATCCGAACATGTCTGATACACAAAAAGGCGATATCCTGCTTTAACAATTCTTTCATTTAACGACTGTATAAAATAAAAACTTCTTTCATCCTCCACCCTTACTATACAAAGCGCAATAACCGGATATCCTTTATACATATGGCCTCCTTACCATTGATTTATAAAAACAATAAAATTACCATTGTCTATGTTCTTTTTCTTCCTGACTTATGTCATCTCTCCCGAAGTAATTTCATACTATTAATGTTTTATCAGTCATTTAACTGCTTAAGGATCTTAATTGTATCATATCTCTCCCCACAATTTGTACATATCCAATCGCAGTTACTTTTCTTGGCTTTTTTATGTAAAAAATCGAGTTGCCCTCCACATAACGGACAACCCTGTGGATTCTCAGACCATAAGCTCTTCAAAAACTTAACTGCATCATCCCGGGATTTCATATTATATTTTGATAATATATCTCTTTCCATATTCTAAATATATTCCCTTATAAATATAATAAATTATATAAAATGTAACTATTGCATTACATCAACTGAAATAGTGTATACTATTATACTACAATTTTTACAATTTGTACAGAATTAATACCACAAAAAAAGCCAAAAAAGCCCATTAAATACACTTAATAATCAATTAGTATCAGAATATTTATTATTTAAAAAATATTTGTTCCTGTTTTTTTTATATAATTATATCAAGATAGGTGTAACAAAAGTGTAATACAAATACCTGCCCAAAAAAAACTCCCCTATGCATTATGCACAGAGGAGTTATCCATAAGTATATTTAAGAATTAAATATATGTCATAAAAAAAGTAGCAATGATGTCTTAGTTAATTATTGATTACCACCGTGAATCTTTTTGATCAGATTAAACATATAAGCAGCAATACATACATCAATAGCAGCTGATGCAATGCTTATACCACTGTCTTTGCTGAAAACCGCCAAAATAATACCGGCAAGATTAAGAACAATAGTAACGCCTAATAAGATTTTTGCAGGCTTTGCCTTGGATGCATCCTTAACTGACGCCAAACAGAGTAATGCTGTGATTACCGGAAAAACACCGCCCACAATCTCTGCCGCTTTGTTAGCAGAAAAGAAAATTCCGAGAACGATTCCGGCAAGTGCTAAAACCAACTCAACAACTGAAAGAATCTGTAACGATTTTTGTTCACTACTCATTTTGAACCTCCCTTAAAATGTTAAATAAGTTTTCCCGGTTTATCATTCATTAATTCAATGATTTCAAAACCTTTTGTATTATATACCACATCCAAGGCATTGTAAATAATTTTCTTTTAAAAAATAAAAAACATATTTTTTAAGAGATAATATTTTAAATACATTTCCTGAAAGTATACAAAACACAAAAAAGCATTTATAATACATTTCCTGAATGGAACCAAAAAACACCAATAAATGAAAGATTTGTAATTATTATGCCCTTGAATCCAATTGACATCCTTCAGGAAGTCGGATTTGATGATATAGAAGCCCATG
>JAILOA010000250.1 GCA_024691065.1 Lachnospiraceae bacterium
TGTAAACAGAGGTAATGTTACTTCATCCGGAAGTTTTGCAGGTGGTATAACAGCTGTAAACAGTGATGAAATCGTTGGTTGTGAGGTTTCCGCAAACGGAGATGATAATATCAAGATTTCATCGGTTAAGACTATCGGCGGTGCCATAGTTGCAAAGAATGAAGAAGGTAACGTTGTTCGAGGATGTATTGTAGGAAATAATGATACAAGTGATAAAGGAGTCGTAACCGTTTCAGGAAAGAATATCACATGTATAGGTTTTGCTATAGGTGAGAACAGCGGTGAAATCAGAAACATTAAGGTTTATTCAAATGTAAAAGCAAGAACAGATAAATCTAACACAGTACTTGGTGGTATAGTTGGAAGAAATACAAGTACCGGTTACGTAAACTATGAAAATGGTGAAATCATTACAGATACAGATAAGGCCATTGTCAGTGACGCTACTATAAGTGAAACCACATGTCTTAAGGTTTCGTCTTCAGACAGCTGTCTTAACAATATTAAATATTTAGGCGGTATTATTGGTGAAAATCTCGGACATGTTGCTTTAGCAGGTTTTTCCGGGCAAATCGGAAGCAGCAGTTACAGTGCCACACCTTCTGTTGGAACAGCATTTGGTGGTATTGCCGGTATTAATAAGTCGGGTGGTGTGATTACAAAATGTTATATTTCAGGAGCAAATATACAAATCAAGGGAATGTTTGCAGCTAATAACTCACAGTCATCCGAAGAAAAGCTCGAAAGTTCAGCATTTGTTGGAGGTATTGTAGGTCTTAATGATAATGGAGCAAAGATTAAAAAATCCTACATCGATGAAAATGAGATAACAAATTCCGGTGAGGCAACAAAGATTTACATTACAAATGGTATGGCAGGAGGAATTTCCGGTGCTAATGCGGGTACAATTGAAAGATGCGGATATTCTGATGACATGAAAATGGTTGATGATGTTGTTAATTTGCTTTACACAGAGAGTACGCGTGATTTAACAACATTTAAGAAGAACTTTGGTCGTACAGATGCAAAGGGATATAGCAAGTATTACAACATAGATGATGGTGATAAACCGGATGACTTAGCCGGTACAATTACCACTATTAAGCTAAATACAGGTAAAGGATACATTGGAGGTATTACAGGATATAATGCACAGACCGGTGTTGTTAAGGAAAGCGCAACCGGAAAGTGGATGGTTTACTGTTCAGGTGTTCAGGATGCTAATTCTTATGTTGGTGGACTCATAGGTATTAACGAAACAGATAAAGAATTGGTTTGTAATATTAATAATTCATATGTTTGCAGAAGACAGGATTCAGATAAAACTGAGGTTTATGCCGGTGGAATAATGGCACTTCAGAGTAATAGATCAAGTTCTGACTGGAAAGTTGATTCCTGCATTAACCGTGGTGTGGTTAAGATGTATAAATCACATGATGTTGCAGGCATAGCGTCCAGATGGATTAATAATGGTGGAACATTTGAAAGATGTATGAATTTTGGTGATCTCTATACTAATTATAGACTTAGTAATCATGGAACCGGCGGAGGCATAGTTGGTATTGTAAATGCACTTACATCAGGACAGACTATCAATATTTTATCCTGTCAGAATCATGGAGCAGTTAATATTCCTATTGGTTCCGGTATTGACACTACTAAGTCCTTAAGCGGTCAAAAGTCTAAATCATATGTTTGCGCAAATGACGTATCGGGTATTGTTGCAAAATTAAATGCTCCTAATGCTACAGAAATATTAAAGATTAATATTGTTGACTGTGTTAATGGTAAGGATGCCATAATTATTGGATATTCACAGGGCGATGGTATGGTTTCCTGGATTGGTGGAGAAGGAAGTGTTAAAACAGATACTGTAATCTGTAATATAAACCGTTGTAGAAATTATTCTGATGATATAAGAACATTTAACAACTCTAATACAACTACATTTAGTAGAAACCGTACAGCGGGTATATTCGGTTGTGCGGGGTCACCATCTACATTTACCAATTATAAGGGATATATATCCATTAGAAACTGTTTTAATGTAAATAATACTTTGCAGACATACAGTGATAATACAGCTTCAAGTACATATAAGAATTTCTGTAATGGCAGAATAATTGGATCTGATAAAGATAATAAGGTAACAACTGATGCAAAGATGTTTAAGAACTGCGGAAACAATTACTACATGGATTATTATAGCTTTTATTATAAGAGTTCAACAACCCTAAGTGTTGGTGAGTCAGTATGTTCAAGTGATATTGCTAAAGCTAATGTAGATAATGAGACATGTTCTTATGTATTTGATACAGAAGAAAGCAGAGTTGGTTACCCAACCAGAATTTATGCTGTTAAAGATACTGATGAGAGTGATAGCAGCAAGATTTACAAGGCTGTTTTAGACTACGATTCATATAATCTTGCAAAGTTTAGTTCAAATAATGCTTGGTATGATACCGGTTCTAAAACAGTTAAATCAAAATTAACCAGTGGATTTTTAATTAATACTACAACAACTACTACTGATGTAGCATCTATGCAATTTGAATTTGAAGAATTAGATGGAAATTCTACGGCAAGTGCTAAGGATATTGAGGATGAAGATATTCAGGAATTTTTCGCAAATGTGGTAGATGCTAAGTATCTATCACCTGTAACAAATGTTAGTTTAGTAAAGAATGAAGGTAAGTATAAGCTTAGCTGGACAGATCCAAATACTGTAACAGAGTATTACAGTGTTCAGGCCGATGTGTATAAGGTAGCAAAAGGTGGCACATTTAGTGTCGATAACCTTAGCTCTTTTGAAAAGGTTGAAAACAGTGATGTTGATCTTGTCTCATACCAGACAGATATTGAATTTTCACTGCCTGAGGGAGTAACAATTGAATCGGGTTATGATTATTATGTTGTTGCAAGAGTTAAACCACAAAATTCAAATCAGACAATAAGCGCTTCGGTTAGATGGAGTGATTATGTTTACGCTTCAGCTGAAAATGTTATGACAACACCTGATTTGGAAGTTATAAGATATAAAGACAAGTGGTACTTACACCTTAAAAATGCTGATGAATTCCCAACAGATACTAACTGGGTTGTTACAGCAAAGACAATTGACGGTAATATCAAAGATGTTAAGATTACAAAGAGCAATAGTAATACTGAACCATTACCATATTGTGTTGCATTGTCATATTCTAAACAAATTGATTCTGTCTTAAGAGCTACTGCTGTGGATAATTCAGCAAATACAACATATATGGAATCAGGACTTTTCAACTCAAATGTATTTATTCCGGTAGGATATATTCCTGAAAGCAATAATGGAATAAGTGTGTTGGGTGTAAATGGTGATTCAAACATTGTTCCTAGTGGTAAATCGTCTGAAGACTTTAGTTTCGAGATTCAATTAAAGACTCATGATAATTTTACTTATCAGCCCGAGTTTAGAGTAGAGCTTTACGGTACAGATAATGACACGGAGAGCGATACATATGGAAAGATTGTTACTTTTGCATCTCAGATGGTTGCTTTAAATAATACTAACTATACAACAGTAACATTTGATAGTTCAAATCTTCCATCACCGGATGAACTTGAGAACTATTCAGATATTCATTTTGTAGCATATTATGCATCAACCGGACTTGGTCCTGTTTACAATTACTTCGAAGTTCCGGATAGTCTTAAGGACTATGTAAAGAACAATGCAAGTGGTTACACAAGAAGTACAGGTTATGTTTACGATAAGTATACAGAATCATACTACTATGCAAACCCTGTAAATGCAACATATAGCACAGCTCAGTATAAAAACAATAACTACATCTCAGGAAAATATGCAATTGATTTCCTTGATAATCCTGTTCTTAATGAAGAAGGTAATTATTCAATCAATAGCGATGACAAGATGACATATACCTTTAAGTGGGATGAGAATAGCAGAACATCTAACACTTATAAAATTGAGGCATATGGATTGATGCTTGCAGACAAGACAAATCCGGATTCTGGTGTTGTTACAGAAGTCAGAGAAGACTTAAGCGATTATTACAATGATACTGACACGTATGTAACCGTAGCAACCAATGATTGGGACTATGATGCAATTAGAATTGAAGTGTACGGACAGGGTGGAACAGTTATAAATAATATTTATTATCTTGGTAGTATGGATAATAATACTTATATCATTCCAATGATTCTTCCGCAACGTGAAGCACTTAATGTTCAACTTGTAAATCAGGACGGACTTAAGTACAATATTGGATGGAGCGGTGAGATTAATGAAGAGTACACCGTAGGTTACAAGGTAATGATTAAGGACGGAGATGATGTTACCGAGGTAGGTCGTGATATGAATAAGAATGCTGT
>JAILOA010000263.1 GCA_024691065.1 Lachnospiraceae bacterium
GTGGATGTTTCCTTTTATCAGGGCAGTATTGATTGGAAGCAGGTTAAGAAGGCGGGTGTTACATTTGCGATTTTAAGAATCGGATACAGGGGTTATTCGAATGGTACCCTTTGCAGGGATTCTAAGTTTGATGAGTATTACAAGGGTGCTAAGGCGGCCGGTATTAAGGTTGGTGCTTATATATTCTCGCAGGCAATTAACAGGAAGGAGGCCCGTGAGGAGGCTAATTTCTGCTTGAAGATTCTTAATGGCAGGAAGCTTGATTATCCGATTATGTATGATCCCGAGTCGATTCTTTATGCCAAGGCGAGGACCGATAATGTTACCGGCGAGCAGTTTACCAAGAATACCAAAACTTTTTGCAGGACGATTGACGAAGCAGGGTATGAATTTGGTGTTTATGCGAACTTAAAGTGGCAGGCATATAAGCTGGAAATGCATAAGATTAAGGATATTCCGATGTGGTATGCGGATTATGAGAAGAAACCTCAGACGCCTTATGCATTTACATATTGGCAATATAGTTCTCAGGCAAGTATTCCGGGGATTTCCGGTCGATGTGATATAAATATTGAGATGGTGCCGGCTTAAATTGTACTTTTTTAACTCATTAAAAGGAATCCCTCATCTCAAAGGCGTAGATGGGAGAGATTTTAAGATAAGAAGTGCTCTTCGTTACCGGCAAGTAGGAAAGCCGCCTAAAGAATATTATTTACTGTTGTCAGGAAAAAAGACAGAAAAAAGACAGTAAAAAATCAGTAAATAAAACAGTAAAAAAACAGTTGCTAATCAAAAGTGATCAGCAACTGTTTTTTGTTGGGTGTTTTATCTAATTTTCTTTTTTTCTGTTTTCAAAATATACGAATTTATCGATTGCATCGAATATATCTTTAAATGTATCGCGCGGTGCGACATCGATATATTTTTTAAGGATTTCCTGTTCGTTTTTGTGGCGGTATTTGCCATAGAAAATATCATACAGATTGTGGCCGCGGACATATATTTTTATGAGTTCCATATTGTCTTTAATGTCCTGAGGCGAGCGAATCTGCATACCTCGGTTCTTTACCAGGCGCCTGAATGATGGGACTTTGTAGAGGTAATCCTTATATTTGTGATACATAGTTGTATAAAAATCCTCTTCGCGGTTGATTACTCCGATTTTAGCCATGACCTTAGGGTCGAGGAAATAATTCTCGAAGGAGTAATATTTGAGGATCAATACATTTTTAGGCTCTACTCTCGGAAGGTTTCCTTCATCCTGGCCTTCCCTTTGTTTGTAGTAGCTGCAAAGCTGTCTTACGAGATGCTTTGGATTCTTTCCGTCGCTGTCCCTGATCATCAGAAATTGATCCTTTAGATATAGCTTGTTAATGTATTTGAGATTGGCATATGTTTTAATATTTGTACAACTGTTTACAGGGATAATCGATATACGCTTTAGATTGCCTGACTCATCGTAAATTTCCGAGTAATATTTTTCGAGAAGAAGTGGCAGGCGGTTAAAGTCCTGTTTGCCTTCAACAATGAATACGAAGCTTACATTCATAAGGTCATTAGCGGAGTAGCCGAGGTCATCTAAGATTCTGTCTATATTTACATCTTCTCTTGCTGTGGTGCAGAAGTCATCATCGAGGACAATTTCTTTAATCTGCTTGGAAGAGAAGTTGAAAATCAGATTCGGCGACTGTGTTGAGAAAATGACCTGGTTCTTCTTTGAGAGCCTGTATAGAATCTCGCTCGCCTGTTTTTGAAGCTGCGGGTGAAGGTATATTTCAGGATCTTCCATAATGATTACGCAAGGAAGAGTATCCTCCTCGTCCGTATAGGCCTGCAATAGCGACAATGCGTAAATGCTTTTCGTGCCTTCACTCATTATTTTCAGTGGTCCGAAGGTCGCTTCGCGGTAGTTATTACGGATTTCCGTATGTACCTGGATAAGCTCATCCGTGTTAATCCCGATGGTATAACGGATGTCCTGATAAGGGTTGCCGTTATTGTGCAGATGCTCATTTACCTTATCGGCAAAGTCGGAAAGGTTTGTATTGAAAAGCTTGTATTGCATGAGTCTTGTAGCCTCGAAAAGAGTCAATTCTTCGGGGGTCTTTTTGTTAATGACACCGATGCAATTAAAGCAGAGGTTACATTTCTTTGTGCTGTCAAAGGTACAATAATCCTCTTTAAGAAGTTTAAATGATTCCTTATCGTAGAATGTAAACACATCATTTAATAAAAGATCTAAGTTTCTGCTTTGGTCAATATGGTAAATTTTTGGAAATATCTTCTTTAATTCGGGATTATCCTTTTGGTAGCCGTCACCGAAACGGATTCGAAGCTCGGGATTTACATGTACCGTGTAGGTTATCGTATCATCCTGGTAGGAGGGAAGAGCATCCCTGAATTCATTGAACCATTTATCGTATTCACGGGTTTTACTTATGATTGCCTTTTCATAATAATGATTCAGGTCGTCCTCCGTGATTTCGATTTTTACTGTAATGTCAATGCTTCTGTTCTGGTCCAAAAATTCGTGCTTATTTATGCTACGGTTTCCGGTGGCAAGTAAGAGAGCATCGATAATTGAAGATTTACCGGTATTGTTCTTACCTACAAGGATCATGGAATTCTCGATATTTGTGACTTCAAGTGATTTAATTGATTTGTAATTCTCTATTTTAATATATGTAAATTTCATGGACATACCTCCGTTCCTGATTTGTTGAACTTAGGATAAGTAAATGTAGCAATTAAAGGTCCGGTTAATGTTTGTAGAGATTAAAAAACATTATAAAAAGGGGATTTACGATAAAATTTCTTAATAAAAGATTAACACTTATGAGGCATTTTGTAAAGCGGACATTTGAAATTAGATTCACATAAGATTCGTATAAGATTCGCATAGGATTCGCATAATATTCGCTTTCGTATTATGAACGCAGGGGCATTTCATTCAAAGATATATTGATTAAATGAGACACTAAAATAAGAAAAATATGTGAATTTTTATATTTTCTATTGAAATTTGGTTCATATATGGTAAAATCTAACTTTAAAAATCAAAGTGAGCCTTAAAAAGGATAATTATGTTTAAAAGCATATCATTTGGATTTTTAATCAGATATGCTTTACAGGTGATGCAGCCTATATTTCATAGGTGAATTTACGTATTTATGTGTAGGAAAGAAAATACAAGGTATTCATAACTATTTGTGAATGGTAAAGAGGAGATTATGAAAATATTAGTAGTTAATTGTGGGAGTTCGTCCATTAAGTTTCAGCTTATAATGATGGAAAACAATGAGGTTCTTGCCTCAGGGCAGATAGAACGTATTGGAATTGACGGTATTCTCACTTATAAGGCGCATGGAAGAAAAGAGGTTATTGAGGTTGATGCCGGTAACCATGAGATAGCATTACAGGATATCATAGATGCACTTTTAGAGCCTGAGAAGGGTGTAATTACCGATTTATCCGAAATTAATGCGGTAGGTCACAGAATTGTACATGGCGGAGAAAAATTCTCTCATTCGGTTCTTATTGATGATTCGGTGCTTCAGGGAATAAAGGATGTTTCAGACCTTGCACCGTTACATAATCCGGCAAACATTATAGGTATTAATGCATGTATGAGATTAATGCCTGAGGTTAAGCAGGTGGCTGTATTTGATACCGCTTTTCATCAAACTATGCCTCCAAGAGCATATTTATATGCGGTTCCATACGATTATTATGAAAAATATCAGGTCAGACGTTATGGTTTCCATGGAACCTCACATAGTTATGTATCAAAGAGGGTGGCAGAGCTACAGGGACTCGATTATGAAAATTCCAAGATAATCGTATGTCATATCGGTAATGGTGCAAGTGTAAGCGCTGTCAGAAATGGGAAATCTGTCGATACATCCATGGGTATGACTCCTCTTGAGGGACTGTGTATGGGAACCCGTTCCGGTGACTTAGATCCGGCGGTTCTTGAATATATATGCAAAAAAGAAGGTAAGAGCGTTAGCGAGATTACCGATATTTTAAATAAACAATCAGGTGTTCTTGGTATATCCAAGCTTTCAAGCGACTATAGAGACCTGCTTTTAGCTGAAAAGGAAGGTAATGTACTCGCAAAATATGCCATAGACATAATGATTTACAGGGTTAGAAAGTACGTCGGCGCCTATGTTATGGCACTTGGCGGAGTAGATGTCATAGCACTTTGCGGAGGCGTTCCTGAAAATAATTCCGTACTGAGAGCTATGATGATTAAAGGCTTCAGGGCTTTGGGATGTAAGATAGACCATGCAGCAAACAGCGAAACAGGCGTGGAGAAGAGAATTACATCAGACAGAAGCATAGTACCCGTATGGGTAGTACCAACGAATGAAGAGCTTATTATCGCAAAAGAAACTTTGGATATAATCAAGGATATGTAGGTTTCAACCACAGGAGTGTATTATGAAGATACCATCATTTTTGCCGGAGAATGGCACAATCGGCTATGTTGCCCCATCCTTTGGATGCAACATTGAGCCATATAAAACCTGCTTCAATGAAGCAATGAGAAAATTTGAGGAATTAGGATATGTTAATTATCCGGGGCCGAATGTATTTAAGGGAGAAGGAATCGGCATAAGTAATACCCCTGAAAAATGTGCCGAAGAATTAACAAACTTTTACAGCTCTGAGGATACCGATATCTTAATCGCCTGTGGCGGCGGAGAGCTTATGTGTGAAATCCTTCCGTTTGTGGATTTTGAAAAAATAAGTAACAGCGAGCCTAAGTGGTATATGGGTTATTCGGACAATACGAATTTTACATTGTTACTTAATACCATCTGTGATACAGCTTCCATATACGGACCGTGTGCGCCTTCATTCGGGCCTAATTGGCACAGGTCTCATAAGGAGGCTTTAAGTCTCTTAAAGGGTGAGCTTAAAGAGGTTTCAAATTATATTTCATGGGAAATGGTATCACTTAAAACAGAAGCAAATCCGCTTACAGCTTATAATCTTACAGAGAAGAATTGTGTAAGATGTATGAAGATTTCGAATCCGGAGGATGAAGATGTCAATGCAGCGATGACCGGAAGACTTATCGGTGGTTGCCTTGACTGTCTGGTAACACTTTGCGGCACTAAGTTTGATAAGATAAAGGAATTTAATGAAAGATATAAGGAAGAAGGTATTATCTGGTTTTTGGAAAGCTGTGATTTAAATATGATGGGAGTAAGAAGAGCTCTCTTTCAGCTTAAGAATGCCGGATGGTTTGAGAATACAAAGGGATTTATTATAGGGCGTCCGCTACATTTTGATGAGCCAATGTTCGGGCTTGACAGATTTAAGGCTTATATGGAGCCTTTGATGGAATTTAATGTGCCGGTTATAATGGATGCCGATATCGGGCACCTGCCACCTCAGATGCCAATAGTTTCGGGGGCACTCTCGGAAGTAAGATATGAGGCGGAAGAAAGAAAATTACATATTAAATACTTAGACTTGTAATAATTATTATAAATACATCTATGGTTACTTGAATACTGCCGACAGTATTAGAAATTTAATATTTTGTTTTGGGAAACTTTTAGAAAAGAGGATTGAGAGATGCCTAAATTTAGTGTAAAAAGGCCTTATTTTGTAATAGTTGCGGTGCTTGTGCTTACAGTACTCGGAATAGCCGGCTATACAAAGATGACAACTGATTTGTTGCCTGAAATGAATCTGCCTTATGTTGTAATTGTTACAACCTATACGGGTGCGAGCCCTCAGGAGGTGGAAAATGATGTCGTAAGCCCGATAGAAGACGGTGTTTCGACTATTAACGGTGTGGAAAATGTATCGTCCACATCCAGTGAGAACTATGGAACCGTAATGCTCGAGTTTGAAGAAGATACCAATATGGACAGTGCAATGGTCAAGCTTTCTTCGGCTCTTAATCAGGTAACCCTGCCGGAAGAATGCGGTGAGCCGATGCTTATGGAAATTTCCATGGATATGCTTGCTACTCTTTATGCATCGGTAACCTATGACGGGTTGGAGAAAAATGAGTTGTCCGATTATGTTAAGGAAGAGGTTATTCCTGAGATAGAAAGAACAGGCGGTGTCGCAAGTGTTTCCGTGGCGGGAATGATTGAAGACTCAATCGAAGTCAGATTGGATCAGGATAAGATAGATAAGATAAATGAAGATATCCTTGAGACTACGAGCGATGCATTGAAAAAGGCTAAAAAGAAACTTTATAAGGCAGAGAAGAAGCTTGAGGATGCAACAAAGGAATTAGAAGAAAAAGAAGATGATTTGACAGATCAGCAAAAGGATAAGTCTGATGAGATGGCAAAATATACCAAGCTCATGAACCAGGCTGTGGCTACCCTTGCTG
>JAILOA010000293.1 GCA_024691065.1 Lachnospiraceae bacterium
TAACCGGTACATTGACGGTTAACAAGCGAAATGCAGTAATTACCGCAGGCAGTGCAACTAAGGTCTATGATGCGACGGCACTCCGTAGTAAGGAATATGAAGTTCAAAATCTTGCAGATGGTGATTCGGTAAGTAATCTTATAATTACAGGTTCACGTACCGAGATTGGAAGAAGCAGTAACATTCCTTCGGAAGTAGTAATTATAGATGCAAATAATAACATAGTTACAGATTCCTACTCACTTTCATATGTTTCAGGTAACCTGACAGTAACAGGCAGATCATTAGAAATAACAGCGGGAAGCGCTGAAAAGACTTACGATGGTACAGCTCTTACATCGAAGACTTACAAGATAACAGACGGAAGCCTTTCAGATGGTGACATAATTGAGAGCATAGATGTTGAAGGTACTATTACAAAGGTAGGAGAGACCGACAATACAGCTTCTAATGTCAGAATGATAAACGGATACGGCAAGGATGTTACAAATAATTACGATGTAAATTATGTAAATGGTACGCTCAAGGTTAACAAGAGAGACATTACTATCACAGCTAACAGTCAGGAAAGCGTTTATACCGGTGAAGCATTGAAGGATGAAGGGTATAAGGTAACCGATGCAAGCGGAGATGAGAAAGCTGCATTGGCATCCGGAGACAGCATTAGCAAGATAGAAGTAACCGGAGAGCAGACCGAGGTTGGAAGCAGTGCAAATGTAGCTTCGGGAGCTGTTATTACAAACAGTAACGATGAAAATGTAACCGACAGCTATAATATTACATACGTTGACGGTACCTTAAGTGTATACAGCTACGGACTTGAAATAACCGCAGTAGATGACATAAAGGTATATGACGGCAAGCCACTTACAGGCAGTGCTTACAAGATAACAGGCGGCAAGCTTATTGAAGGTGATTACATTGATTCAATTGAGTATGATGGATCACAGATAAATGTAGGCAGCAGCGAGGTTATCCCGGCAAATGTAGTAATTAAGAATGCTGAAGGCAAGGATGTAACAGTAAATTACGCATTAACTTATAAGCCTGGAACATTAAGTGTTTCTAAGAAACTAATAGCAATAAAGGCAAATGATGCGTCAAAGGTATACGATGCTACTCCTCTTACAATGGACGGATATATTGTAACTGATATGGAAGGTAAGACAGAGAATACAATTTGTGAGGGAGACAGCATTAGCGAGATAACAACCAAGGGAAGCATTACATATGCAGGAACAACAGCAAGCAAGGTAAGTAATGCTAAACTTGTAAACGAAGCCGGTGAAGATGTTACGGCAAACTATGACATTACATACGTAGACGGTGAACTTATGGTAACCGAGAAGAGCCTTGTCATTACTGCTGACAGTGCCGAAAAGGTTTATGACGGTATCTCATTAAGCAAGGATACATACACAGTAGAAGGACTTGAAGGTAGTGACAGTGTTAAGAGTGTTAAGATTAAGGGCTCTATTAAGTACTTTGGTACAGATGATAATACTCCAAGCAATGCAGTTATAGTAGATGCAGATGGCAGGGAGGTTACATCGAGCTACATTATTACTTACAGAACGGGAACCTTAAGTATTACTAAGAAGGAACTTGTGGTAACCGCTGATAGCGAAGAGAAGGAATATGATGGAAAGGCATTGTATGCGATGACTTATACATCTACTACTCTTGTTGACGGTGATTTGATTGTTTCCGCAACAGTCAGCGGAGAACAGGTTGGTATAGGAAGCAGCGAAAGCAAGGTATATGATATTATGATTATTAATGAGGCCAGAGAGGATGTAACCGAAAGCTATGATATCACTTACGTACCTGGAACATTAACAATTATTAAGGCTAAGGGCGAGGTTATAATTACCGAGGATATTAGTAAGACATACGATGGTGAGGAAGTTAAGGATCCTGAGTATACTTCGGTAAGTACAGGCGAAGCAGTATTTAAGTATTATAAGAAGAGTGGCGGCGAGCTTGTTGAGCTGTCAGATAAGCCTGTACAGCCTGGTACATATTACGTGAAGGCAATCGTTGCAGGTGATGCTTATACAGAGCCTGGCGAAAGTGAACTTAAGGAATTTACAATTGCAGAGAAGGTTGAGCCGAGTGCAACACCTACAGGTAGTGCTGTTGAGACAGAAGCTCCTAGCGTTGAGCCGACAATCGTCCCAACAACCGGTCCTGTTATCGAGCCGACAACCGAGCCTACTGATAAGCCAACTATGAAACCAACAACTGAACCAACAAGCGAATCTACTACGGAACCTAAGGAGTCCGGTGAAGCTACAAGCGGATCTGATGATTTCATACCGACACCGGCACCGGAAGCTACTACAGTTCCTGTAAACTTAAATGATAAGGTATATGAGAAGACAAATCCAAGTGAGATTTCATTTGCGGTACCTACTGATAAGCAAGTTGCGACAGTCCAGATTGGATCTACGCTTCTCGCATCGGATATGTACTCAGTACTTCCTGATGGAACAGTTAAGATTAATGACGATGTTGTATCACAGCTTAATGTTGGTGATTATCCGGTTTATGTAACATACACGGATAACAGTGAATCATCATTTAACCTTAAGGTTATAGATTATGATAAGTCAACACTTGTTAAGACAGCTCCTATATTCATAATGACCAAGACTATTTATAAGGGTAGCAAGTATAAGATTAACCTTATGGGTATCAGCTCCAGCGCAGCAGTAACTATGAAGAGCTCCAATAACAAGACCGCGCAGCTTAATCAGAATGGTGTTGTTAAGGGCAAGAGAAGAGGTAAAGCTAAGATTACATGTAACATTATTCAGAACGGTGCTACCTACAAGGTTGTAGTTAAAGTCAGAGTTATTAAGAGCAAAAAGAAGAATAAGAATCTTAAGAACAGTGTACTGCTTACACCTGTAGGAGAACTTCCGGAATATAACATTTATAAGGTTGTAACGAAGGGCAGAAATTCAACATTCAAGTTTAGAAATGTTGAAAGTGATGCCAAGGTTTCATTCTTCTTAAATGAGAACAAAGATAAGAAGTACCTGAAGATTAAGAAGATTGAGAGAAACAAGAAGAACAACAAGGTTAAGTGCTATGTAAGAGGTAAGAAGAAAGGCTGGGCACACTTCACAGCTAAGATTACCCAGAACGGACATACCTATTACACAAGAATTCTGGTTCGTGTAAACGACGGCACCTGGAAAAAGAAACAGATGAATGAGTGCTTGAAGTAAGGGCTTGAAATATGGGCTTTGCAGCAAGGACTTAAATGAGCTCGAAAGGTTTGCCGGCTTAGCGGCCGGCAAGCCGGAGCTTGAAATATGGGTCCTGTAGCAAGGGCTTGATAGCTTAAAAGTATTATAATCCCGCGGGGGCGAAAGTTCCCGCGGGATTTTTTGTGCGTTGGCGATTTGGAGGAGAATTTAAGGCTTATATGACAGCAATTAAAACTAAACTCAAAAAATCATTGATAAATAACTTTATTTAACGTATAATCCATAGGTAATAGGAAGGTTATTGGGTAAAAAATACAGCTAAAGTACGAATTATAATAAGAAAGGATGCCTAATCAGGCAAATGTTTTTATGGCTGATAATAAAAAAGACGAAGCCTTAAAAAATAAGACTTCAAAGGAGAAATCCGGTAGAAATACGATTTCAAAAAAGAAATCTTTAAAAAATAAATCTTCAAAAGATAAGACCGAAAAAACAGGAGTCAAAAGAACGCATATACATAAAAGTAATGTCGAAGAAAAGGTCAAGCAAATAAACAAAAAAAATAAGAGAAAAAAATCCAATATTTTTAAGAGGGCCTATGAATACATTCCTTTTAGGGTAATGGAGACACGTATTGCTGCAAATGCCGGCAATACTTCTTTTATGATTTTGCTGTCCTTCTTCCCATTTTTGATATTCACGATCATTATTTTGAAGAACAATGCAATCTCGGAAAAGATGCTTACTGAGTTTATTCAATCGCTTTTCCCGGTGGCATTTCAGGAGACAATTTACGGTACAATAAAGAAAATTGTGCACTCCATATACAGAAGCCCATCGCCATCATTTATGTCAGTGACGACAATCACCCTGTTATGGCTGTGCTCAAAGGCAACGCTCGCTATGATGAGTGGTTTGAATGATGTTTACGGAAATCCTGACATCAATTACATTCCATTAAGAATAAAATCAATTATTTGCATATTTTTTCTGGCAATAGTTATTGTTTTTTCATTGGTGCTTTTGGTATTTGGTGACCGGCTTGTGGACTTTTTGCAAATGCGGTTTCCGCATGTTGTTCCGGTTACAAATCTGATTTTAAATATGCGATCCTCGGTCGGTGGAGTAGGCATGTTCTTTCTGTTTACCGCAATATACAGATTTGTGCCAAACCATTATCATATGGAGGCAACCAGTTTATTTAAGTTAAAAAAGAAAGAGAAACCACACATAAGAATTACATTTATGGGACAGATGCCGGGAGCACTTTTTTCAGTGCTTTTCTGGTGGATTTTTTCATCACTCTTTGCAATGTATATAAATTATCATAATGTATATGCCAGCTTTTACGGAGCGATGGCAACTGTTGCAATCATAATGGTTTGGTTGTACTTCTGTATGTATGCATTTTTCCTGGGAGGTCTTGTAAATTCGGAAATTTTCAAGTTTAGCTTGCTTAGAAATAAGAGGCCGGCCGACTATACGAAAGAGAAAGTAAAGCATTATATGTTCAGAGGCAGGAAGAAATCCAACGAATCAGGTGCTCAGGAAGTAGCAGAGCAAGCGGGCAAGTCAGGTACTCAGGAAGTGAAAGAGCAAGCCAATAAGTCAGGTACTCAGGAAGCGTCGGAGCAAGCGGGCAAGTCAGGTGCTCAGGAAGTGAAAGAGCAAGCCAATAAGACTGATGCTCAGGAAGTGGCAAATTAGATTTCATGCAAAGATATCAGCCCTCATACATTCGATTAATGTATGAGGGCTTTATTCATTTATATCCGGTGAAAAAGTTAATATAAAACAATGAATATCACATTGCAAAAAACTAAAATAAAAAATGAAAATAATTCACCTTAAGCAAAAAAATATTGCATATCTCAAAAAATTATGCGATAATTAGCGAGTTGTGTGTATTATACATTTAGGAGGTCAAAGAAATGGCATTAACAAATCAATATTTAGTTGACTTACTCGAGAGAGTAAAAGCAAGAAACGCTGCTGAACCTGAGTTCATCCAGGCAGTAACAGAGGTATTTACATCATTAGAGCCAGTTGTTGAGAAAAGACCTGACTTAGTAGAAGCAGGAGTATTCGAGAGAATCGTTGAGCCTGAGAGACAGATTATTTTCCGTGTACCTTGGATTGATGATAATGGAAAAACACAGGTAAACAGAGGTTTCCGTGTACAGTTTAACTCTGCTATCGGACCTTACAAGGGCGGACTTCGTTTCCATCCTTCAGTTTATCTTGGAATTATAAAGTTCCTTGGATTTGAGCAGATTTTCAAAAACTCACTTACAACACTTCCTATGGGTGGTGGTAAAGGTGGTTCTGACTTCGATCCTAAGGGAAAGAGCGACGCAGAAGTTATGCGTTTCTGCCAGAGCTTCATGACAGAGCTTTGCAAGCACATTGGTGCTGACACAGACGTTCCTGCCGGTGATATCGGTGTTGGTGGACGTGAAGTTGGTTATATGTTCGGTCAGTACAAGAGACTTAGAAATGAGTTCACAGGCGTACTTACAGGTAAGGGACTTACATTTGGTGGTTCACTTGCTCGTACAGAAGCTACAGGTTATGGTGTTTGCTACTTCACAGATGAGATGCTTAAGGCTAACGGCAAGAGCTTCGAGGGACAGACAGTTGCAATTTCCGGTTCAGGAAATGTTGCTATCTACGCTACTCAGAAGGCTACAGAGTTAGGCGCTAAGGTTGTTACACTTTCAGATTCAAACGGATTCGTTTATGATCCGGACGGAATCGAGCTTCCATTAGTTCAGCAGATCAAGGAAGTTGAAAGAGGACGTATCAAGGAATATGTTGAGCGTACTTCACATGCAAATGCTGAGTATCATGAAGGATCACTTTGGACAGGTCTTACAGCTAAGATCGACATTGCTCTTCCATGTGCTACACAGAATGAAATCACAGGCGAAGGTGCTAAGAATATTGCAAGTCTTGGATGCTATGCAGTATCAGAAGGTGCTAACATGCCTTCAACTCCTGAAGCTATCGATGTTTATTTCGAGAACAAGATGTACTACGGACCGGCTAAGGCTGCTAACGCAGGTGGTGTTGCAGTTTCAGGTCTTGAGATGTCTCAGAACTCAGAGAGACTTTCATGGACATTCGAAGATGTTGATGGAAAGCTTAAGAACATCATGAAGTCAATCTTTGCTTCATGTGATAGTGCTTCTAAGGAATTCGGTCTTGAAGGAAATTACATGGCTGGTGCTAACATTGCAGGTTTCTTAAAGGTAGCAGAAGCTATGAAGGCACAGGGTTGCGTATAATATTAAATGTTAAATAACAAATTCATTAAATAAAAAAATATAACAAATTCATTATAAAAAAAGGGATTGTGGCGGTGCCACAGTCCCTTTTTTCTTACTAAAATTATTTCGCCCGGAAGCTGGATATAATCGAAAATTCTTTGGTCGTCATTTTCGAAACTATACAGTTTCCCGAATAAAAGAAGAAGCTGCTTCACCTGAAGGGCTTCAAGAGCCAAAGCTTCCTAAAGCGAAAAAAATTCTTAAAAGCACCTATCCACTGAAGTTAAAGCGCTGCAGAAGAAAGTTACTCTTCTTGAACAACAAATGAATACCCAATTGACATGCTTGGAAAGTGGGATGAAATTACTCCAACTTGTCCTTGACATGGGTAGTAGATTATAATAATATTGGGTAAGATACAGGATTGTTAATGTATATAGCTTAGATAGAAATAAGGTTTTGACAGAATTTAAATCTAAATATTTTTCTAAAATGAATGAAGAATGGTTGGATTTTATAATTTCAAACAGAAATCATGAAGAACATTTTTATGATTATGTAGAAGGTCCAATGGCTGATGATCAAATATATAATTTTGTTACTGACTTATTGGAAGGAAATATCACAAGACAAGAATTTTGGGAAAAAGCTGCTTTTAAATACCCCACACATCAAGCAATGATCAGACACGATGCTATTTATTGTTTGAATTTTATAGAATCATATGAGGTGGAAGATGTTCGATTTAAATAAAGCATTGAAAGATGAAAATTATGCTAGGAATATTAAAATAGGGAATAATATTTATGATGATTATATTTTTATTTTTTCTATAATTTATGCAAGTAATATTAATATAAATGAATGGATTAAAAAATT
>JAILOA010000332.1 GCA_024691065.1 Lachnospiraceae bacterium
AATACAACAAAACAAAAGAAGTTCAAAAAATGCTACATTAAATTCTTAAAGAAGGTTCGCGCCTTAAATCCATATTCTCATATTATGAATGCCGTAGGATTCTTTGGAGGAAGCGTTTACGACTTGGTGGAAGATGCAACCAAGACTTATATGAAGAAAACCGGAGATAAAAATGTAAGCTACCACGAGATAGATCCGAACTATATGCGACAGGACGGATATGGCGGAAACGGCCATCCAAAGGAGGTTTCACACGACAAAGCAGTGAAGAAACTGAAGAAAAAAATAAAAAAAGAGATGGGTTGGTAATACACAAAAAAATATACTGGTACAGGAGAAATTATACTTTGTAAAATTAGATTTAACGAAAAAGTAAATGTATAATTTCTCCCAAAACAAAACATAAATAGTTCAGAAAGGAACTATTTATGTTTTGTGATTTATACCATAGTGTTTAAAATTAAATCTATGGCATAAAAACTGTTGTTTTTAAACTACTGGTTTAATGACATTTATTTTTTTGGTGCTATAATAGTACTTGTCGGAAGGGCACAAGGCATTAAAAACTGTTAGTTTTAATGATGTATGAAATGTGGCGGAGATAAAATCATTTATGTGATTGAAATTGTGATTGAATTTATGATTAAATCTAATAAACACCGAGTCAGAAAATATGAATAGAAATATGAATAGAAAACATAAATTTTTACGAAATAATTAAGATTTCAAATTTTGAAAAAAAACTAATGACAAACAAAAATAATTGTGATAAAGTAGGAAAAGTCGCTCGAAAAAATAGTCAGTGTTTTAGTAATTGTCAAAAAGTTTCTTATTCATTCTGAAAGAGGTGATTATATGAACAGTTATCCTGTTATCAACCTTCAGGCAACAGGCGAGAACATATCCAACTTACGCAAAAAAAGCGGATTAACAGTTAAGGATATTCAAGATGTTTTCGGCTTTTCAACTCCTCAGGCTGTTTATAAATGGCAGTCAGGAAAGTCACTCCCATCAACGGACAATCTCCTTGTTTTATCGGAGATTTTCAATGTCACGATAGAGGACATACTCATCGTAGACAGAGTAAGTTATGATCTCTGCGCTTAATTTCATAATAAAGCGCTAATTTTCACTCCGCAAAATGTTATCGCAACTAAATCAAATTGCGAATAACATTGAAATTTTCACTCCGCATAATGTTATCGCAACTTAAGCGGATTAAGGAATAGCATTTAATCTATAAGAAAAATAAGCCCCGGCAGCTAATCAGATTTACTTCTATACCGGTAATGATTATGAAAAAAATAATCTGGTAATATCGCCGGGCTTGTTTATATCATTTCTTAAAACCCATTGTTCAAGCACCATTTCGAGTTTTCGATTTTATAAAACCCATAGTTCAAGTACATTTTCGAGTTTTCGATTTTATAAAACCCCCAAACAAATGTATCTATTAAAGTTCAACAATTGCCATAGTTAACGAATACAGTAAATTCTCTTGCAATCAATTATCCAATTACGAAATTTCAAACCGCCCACATCCAAACGTACGGTACATTTTTCCGAAATTTTCAAAATACCTATACTTAAACGTATAGTAGAATTCTGAAATTTTAAACCGTCCACACCAAACGTACGGTACATTTTTCCGGGATTTTCAAAATACCTACAACAAACGTATAGAAGAATTCTGAATATTCAACCGCCCACACCAAACGTACGGTACATTTTTCCGGAAAATAAAATTCCCCAAAAAGAAAGGAAACATTAAAAATGGATAAGAAATATTTAACTTATTTAATGGAAAGAATGAATATATTAGTTTGCGAGAATAATACAATTGAAGACGGGAAAGAGTCATTGGATGTTGAAGGAAAATTTGCATTACTTTATGCACTTAAATATTATTTTAATATCGATATCGTGGAGGGGTACGAACTGGTTAACCTGGGATTATTCGAAACATATTATGAAGTATTATATTATTTTGTTCCGGAGCCGTTTTATAAAGGTTTCCCGGAAAGTGTAAAAAAACTCTCCCCTGACCAGAGACTCTTTGATCAAAAACTTCATTATGCGATGACATACGGTTTCGGATACACAGATGAGGCCGGTCATTCCATATTTGAGGGAGAATTCACAAGAAGCCCATTCAATGAAAATATGGATTATAATGGATTCTCAATTGTGACAGAAGAAAAGGCTGTGGAAATGATAAAAGAATGCGTAAATAATCTCATCATGTCCACCAGAATGTTGTCAAATTATGAATTTGACTTTATTTTTGATGCAATTTCAGATTACAATATTAAAGTGGATAAAATTGCATCAAAGCAGGTAGTAACTGAAATGCTTTGCAACACAAGGGATCTCCGTTTTGCGGATTATTTATATATGTCCGATGTAATAAGGGTTGTGGAATGTATCCAGCATCAAAATCTAAAAAAGGCCAAAGCATCAACATTTATGGCCGGAAGTTCTGATATAGATGAGTATTTTAAAAACAATCCGACCCAGATCTATAAATTTAATAAGAATGCGCACAGACTTAATCTCAGTAACAAAAACAGAAAATTTATCACCGCACTCATTGATAAACTTTTTGAAAATGGAAAATGTGATTTAAGGAATTGCTATGAGAAGAAAAAAGCTTGGAATGGCCTGCTTCATCATATACATTATAAGGCAAAAACAGAAGAAGCTCAGGCTTTTCTCGATGCAATGCGCGGAAAAGAGAACCATTCTGTCTATTCTGATTTCGAAAAAGCAATGTCTGCCGGAGATATCAAGGGTGCATTGGATGCCCTGAAAAAGGGAAAAGGTTCTTCTGCGGTATTAAGAAATCTGGTATATATTGTCAGCAGATGTGAAAATGTAACGGACATCCAGTATGTATTGGATTCAATGGATTCCCAAAATTCAATCGTTCTTATCCAGCTTTTGTTAGACCTTAAATACCGTCTCGCCGGGAATAAGCCTAGAGACTTTAAATTCACCAAAAATAATATTCAAAAAGTTCATAAAGAAACACCGGAAGAACAGCAGAAAAGAAAATCCAACCTTTCTACGGGTCAGATAAAAATGCTTAGTGATAAGATTTTTGATAATCTGAAAAATAATCTGAAGGATAAATTAGGCAAGGTTTACATAGAACCGGGAATGGACAAATACGCTCTGCCTCTGCAGGAAGAAGCTTCCAGCGGTGGGTTGGGAGTACTGCCTAAGGGCACAAGACTTCCTATCAAAGAAGGCAAGAAAATCAGGGCATTTACATACTGGGAAGGTGTAGATGACATAGATTTGTCTTTCTTCTGTACAAGGGAGAATGGTAGAACATATGAATATTCGTGGAGAACTATGAATTCATCAAACTCCGATACAGATACTATCATTTTCTCAGGCGATGAAACCAGCGGTTACAACGGCGGTTCCGAGTATTTTGACATAGATATTCACGCGCTCAAAAAAGAAAAACCGGACTATAAATACATAATTTTCTGCGACAATATTTATTCCGATACAATAGAAAATCCGAAAACAAATGAAGTCAAAGAGGCTACTTTCAGCAATTGCTTCTGCAAGGCAGGCTATATGCTGAGAGACATCGAGGACTCAGGTGAGATCTTTGAGCCAAAGACGGTTAAATCTTCATTTCAGATTTCCTCCGATTCCAACTTTTCTATGCTTTTCGGTATAGATTTGGAAAAAATGGAATTTGTCTGGCTCAATGTATCAAGATCCGAAAATTCTCATATTGCAGGAACGAGCATGATAGATTATGTAACAGAATATTTTCACATCACAGAAGTGATGAATATGGAAATTTTCTTCAAAATTCTTGCAACCGAGGTAGTCGAAAACCCTGAAGACGCCGATGTAATCGTAACTGATAAGGAAGTAAAATGTAGCGATAACCGGGAAGTCATTCATCATTATGATATCGACAGGATGATTGCGCTTTTAAATTCTTAAAAGTTAGCGATATTGCCTGTAGTTTTTGATAAACAATGTGTCAATTGCTTTTATATACAAAAGTCGAACGATTTTGTATATAAGAGCCGTTGACACTTTTTGTTTGGAAATATATAATCAAGTAAATCTATGATCAAGTAATTTCATGATCAAGTAAATCCATGATTAAGTAATTTCATGATCAAGTAAATCCATGATCAAGTAATTCCATAATCAAGTAAATCTATGATTAAGTAATTCCATGATCAAGTAAATCCATAATCAAGTAATTCTATGATCAAGTAATTCCATGATCAAATAAATCTATGATGAAAATGTAATTGATGTTAAAATAGAGGTAGAGAGGAAATAGTAGAAAAATAATTACGGTTAAGTAAAATTTTGAGTATACTATTCTTGACCGGCACCAAAAATGCTACAAAATAAAAAAAGAACAAAAAATAAAATAATTAAATATAAAGGAAAAATAATGAAATCACAAATAACCAATACAAATAATTCCGGGACTTCGGGGGCGTGGAATATTAATAAAAATACAGATGTTTCGGACTCGAGTTTGGAAAATATAAATAATCCTGATTTAAAAAAAGCAGATTCCGGAATTAAAACAGAAACTACTAAAAAATCCGATTCTCCCGCTGCAATTGTTACCGGAGCTTCATCGGGAATCGGGAAAGAAATTTCTAAAGTGCTTTGTGAAATGGGATACAAAGTTTATGGTTTGGGAAGAACCTTTGCGGAAGAAAAGACAGAAGATAAAAGAGATAATCCTGAAAAAGTGGCTTTGGAAGAAAACCTCAAAATAACAGAAAATGAAAACCCAAAAATAACAGAAAATGAAAGCCCAAAAATAACAGAAAATGAAAGCCCAAATAATCGTATAATAAAAATTTCCTGTGATCTGTCGGATACCAACAATACCCTTCAAATTATCAAAAAAATCAAGAAGGAAAATACCGTAACGATTCTTGTAAACTGCGCGGGGGTCGGATATTACGGGCTTCATGAGGAAATAAATTATAAAAATATTCAGGAAATGGTAAGAACAAATTTAGAGCTTCCGATGATTCTTTCATCAGAACTTCTGAGAGATTTGAAGAAAACCAAAGGATATATAATAAATATAAGTTCTATAACCGCGGAGAACAGTAACCCGCATGGTTGCGCCTACGGAGCAACAAAGGCAGGGCTTTCTTCATTTTCAAAAAGCTTGTTTGACGAACAGAGAAAATACGGTATTAAAGTTGTAAATATACAGCCGGATATGACAAGAACAAATCTTTATAGAAATGCAGATTTCAGGGAAAGTGATAACGAAGCCGCATTCCTGTATCCGGAGGAAGTTGCCGAAGCAGTAAGGCAGGTTTTATCCTGTCGCGACGGGATGGTAGTGACGGAAATTACCCTCCGCCCTCAATTACATCAAATCAAAAAAAATAAAAAATAATACAAAAGGCAATTCCTTTTACACATCCGGGAAAATACCCATAAATACAATATTTAAAAATAATATAAAAGGCAATTCCTTTTACACATCCGGGAAAATACCCATAAATACAATATTTAAAAATAATATAAAAGGCAATTCCTTTTACA
>JAILOA010000414.1 GCA_024691065.1 Lachnospiraceae bacterium
ATTCTTCCGGCGAATTCGGCAACATTCTGAGTCTGAAGAATAACCTTACCCGGACCTGTAAGCTTTGTAAGGAAAAGTCCCTCACCGCCAAGGAAGATATTCTTGATACCCTTAACTGTCTCAATATCATACTGAACAGTCTTTTCAAATGCAACAACATTTCCTGTATCAACCTTAACAACTTCGCCTGCAGCCAAGTCCATCTCAACCTTGTCACCATCTACTTCCAGGAATACCATACCGCTTCCTGAAAGATCCTGTAAAATAAATCCTTCACCACCGAAGAAACCTGCGCCAAGCTTCTTTGTAAATGCAACCTTTAAGTTAACTGTCTTCTCAGAGCAAAGGAATGCACCCTTCTGGCAGATAAGACCGCTTGTCTCTTCCATTCTGATAGGCATTACATCACCAACAACTGATGAAGCAAATGCAATCTTACTTCCAGGTGCTGAAGCTGTATAAGTAGCCATAAACATTGACTCACCGGCAAACATTCTGCCAAGTCCCTTTAAAACACCACCATTTGTACTAGTAGTCATCTCAATTCCATCAGTCATCCAAGCCATACCGCCTGACTGTGTAATCATACTCTCTCCTGCACTATCAAATGCAATTTCCACAGCAGGAGCTGTGTCTCCAACGATTCTGTACTGCATAATTTCTTTTCCTCCATTTTCTTATAAATAATTTAAACCAATATTAAATAAACATATTATTTATATCGGTCCTGAACAACTTAAGCATATTTTACTCCATTATTTAAAGAAAAGCTACTATTTTTTTGAAATATACCAAATTGTAAAAAAAATTACCTAAATGTGGATTTTTCCATCGGGCTTTTAAATATTAAAAGAAAAAGAAATCCCTGCAAAGGCTTTGCTTTTAAATTTAAGAGAAAAAGAAATCCCTGCAAAGGCTTTGCTTTTACAATTTGAAGGTATAAGGAATCAGCTCTAAAAGCTTATGTTTTCTATATTCTCCCTTTTCATTTGCACATATAACCTCAAACTTATCCACATCACAGAATTCGGCAAGCACCTGCCTGCAAATTCCGCAAGGATAACAATAATCGCCCTTTGCAATTACGGCAATCTTCTTAAAACTCCTGTACCCCTCACTAACCGCCTTACTGACAGCGGTTCTCTCAGCACATATAGTAGCACCGAATGTAGCATTTTCTATATTGCATCCCTCAAAAATCTGATTATCTTCAGTCAAAATTGCGGCCCCGACACTGAACTTGGAATACGGAGAATAAGCCTTTTCCCGGGCGTTCATAGCATGCTTTATTAACTCTTCATCTGAAATTTCATAGTTTTCCATAAAATCCATGCCTCCTTTTTTACATAATAGTAAACCCCTTTGAACTACAGCACAAGTAAGGGCTACTAGATTATATATTTATATTTTGTTTATATTTTGCATCTTTAAATGTTACATTTAAAAAACAGTCGCCCGACTGTCTTGCCCGGCGACCCTATAAATAATTATATACTATTCGATACATTTTTTCAAATTACCTCTTAACCTGCTACCGGACTCTTTCTTTGTTTCTCCGAGAAATCTCCCAAGTATCTTACCTACCGTAGCTATAATAGGTCCAAGGAAAAGCGCCATAAGTATAACACCGACTACAGGAATACTACCATACAAGATTCCTATTGTTATTGCAAGCGCATCCCACAGTATTCTTACCAAAAACTTAGGAAATTTAGGGAATTTACCTGTTACCTTTTCAGCTATCAATATAGGCAATGCATCGTATGGTGCAACTCCCATATCCGAATTAATGTAAACAGCCACGCTTACTATAAAGAAAAATAATGCAGACAAAAATATAATCCATTTAGAAGCAGAAGCTGTAAAATATGATTCAGGTATAACCTTGATCCATATCCAATCGAAGAAATCAGCATAATAGCCGACTAAAACCATATTAAATATTGTTCCGACACCTAACATACTTCTGTTCCACAATAAAACCAATATCAACATAAATGCATTTACAATCAACTGCAAGTTGCCAAAAGATATACCAATCTTATGTGAGATAGTTTGATTCATAAATGTAGCGGGATCGGTACCGAGATTACATAAAATCAAAAATGACAGGAAAAATCCCATTCCAAATACAGCTACAAAACATAATACTACTCTCTTCCAATTCAAACCACTTAATTTTGCCTTCATAATATTTACAATTTTCCTTTCCGGGCAGTCCAAAATCTTCCGGGACACCGAAATATTTGCCTACCGTTGATTAAATAAGCTTTTCTGCCACCCGTGCAGCCTGATTATTGTATTGTTTTTTTGCCCACGGCTATATATATTATCACATAATAATTAAAAATGCATCTATATTTTTATAAAATTTTTAACCCGTATAAACTACGAAAAAAAGGCCGGAACTTTCATTCCGACCCGATAATTATTACTATGCAAAAAAGGCCGGAACTTTCATTCCGACCCGATAATTATAACTACGGAAAAAAGACCGGAACCTTCATTCCGACCCGATAATTATAACTATGCAAAAAAGGCCGGAACTTTCATTCCGACCTTTTAAGAGGTAAAACTATATGATAACAAAGAAATTTAAAATCCATTATAAATCTGCTTAATTGCTTGCTCGTTAGGAATTACAACACCACGTAGTAATTGATTAATAATCGCCGGTGCCAATTCCTCCGCTTCTTCACTTCCGTTTGCTACCGTGAAACAAGCATCTACGGTATATATAAGATTTAATTGACTCAAATAATTTTGGAAGGTCAATTCCTCGGTAATTCCGGTATATCTTGATAAGAACATATTACCTACCTTAGTAATCAAGTCAGCCGGCATACCGATATTCTCTTCAGCCACTTGAGGAATCTGTTTTGGAGCTGCAATCATATCCTTATAAATTGAAACCAAATCACAAATAGGAGGTCCCATAGTTACTTCATGCATATCAATGATAACAAGCTCTCCGTCCTGGAACATAATATTAGACGGAGTAAGATAATTATGAGTTATCGTATCACCGTAAGGGATAAATTCTATAATACTTTCAAGCACACTTAATTCACTAGGAGTACACCATCTCTCAAGCTTTGGAAGCCTGCTGTAAAGCAAATCATGGATATCAGGAAAGCTTCCTACAGGAACATGTGTACTATGAAGATTTCTTGCAAGCTCAACATACTGATCCACATAATTATCTAAATTTTCAGGGTCATTTTTAATAACATTTGCCAAAGTATCTGAGTTTATAAGCTCAAATACCACACCAAGATTATCTCCACACTTAACGGTGTCATAAGCGATAACCGAAGGAATACCGTTTACAAATGCTGTCCTTGCATATGTTCTCTCCTTCTCGATGGAATCCATGGAAATCCATGATTTATAGACCTTTACAATCTTATCCTCATCAATTCTGTAAACCTCACCATTCATACCCTCTGCAATTTTCTCGCAACCGTCAATCGAAATGGAACGAAGCTTTTTACGAATATCCAAAACCTCAGTCATACCGGTAACCTGAAATATATCATAAACATCATCGGAAACATTAATGATTTTATAATCACCGAATTGCTTCCTGAGTTTAACAAGAATTCTGATTCCGGCACTGGAAATGTAATTAAGATCCTCTGCATTAATAATAAGAGAGCTAACCTCCGAACCGGCTAATACTTCCTGTAACTCATTGTCTACCTGTTGATAATTATTGGTATCAACTCTACCCTCAAGCCAAACCGCAAGAATATTTTTCTTTAATTTAGTTTTCATATTTTTCCCCTCATCAAATGTACTATTTTCTTTTTCACTTCTGCATCATTTTAACCTTCTCATCGACTAACCGATTAAACCCATGGAAACAATTAATCTGTATAAATGTAACTATGAATAAAAAATTCTATTTCAAAAATTAACCCCTATCCCTCAAGCAAATCAGTTATTCCAAAAACTATAGATCAAGAAAGAACCGATGAAAATGTATATTAAATATTATAACATTTTTTTGAAATATATCAATTACATTTTAGCACTTCACATTTTTTTTACAAAAAAACCGCAGGCAGAATCTCTGCCCACGGCTAAATAGAAACTATATATATTATGTAATTGGAGTTTTCAGTTAAAAAGCCTTAAATTCTTCTAATGTACCCTGCTTATTTCCATAATTATACGGATAATCCGCAATCAACAATTAATTACAAAAGCATTCCCATAATTAATCTACAATCAACAGCTAATTACAAGAGCATTCCCATAATTAATCCGCAATCAACAATTAATTACAAAAGCATTCCCATAATCTCATTAGATCTCTGTACGAATTTCTTCATAGCTTCCGGTGTAAACTGCTGATTCTGAAGTACTGCGAGATCATAAAGTTGCTCACAGAAAAGTTTCTGCTTATCTTCATCGTCGGTATCCATAACAAACTTAACAAGCTTATTATTTGAGTTAAGAACAAGAGTTCCCGAAGAACCGAACATATCGCCCATTCCGGCCATATCACCGCCCATAGAATACATCTTCATCATATCCTGCATACGGCGACTTTCCTCAGAAACAGTAAGGAT
>JAILOA010000441.1 GCA_024691065.1 Lachnospiraceae bacterium
GGTATTTAAGGCGCCTTGCAGTGATGATGGTCATGATTTTGGTGAGTGGGTAACAGTTGACCCGGGCTGTACAGCGATGGGATATCAATACAGAGTTTGCAGTAATTGCGGACAAATTGAGTACGATAATTATACGCAGGCTCTTGGACATGAATATATCACTTCCACGGATGAAAACGGAAATACGGTTTATACCTGTACCAGGTGCGGCGATACATATACCGAAGAGAAAGCTTCTGATACAACTGAAAATGTAGCAAATGCCACAGAAGTACCTGCGGGAAATACAGGAACCGGTGCATCTACGGATACAACCAACACAACAGCATCGGCGGGGACTACCGATACGACCACGACCGATACGACCAATAGTTCAAATGTTGTATGTACACATGAAGGAGATACCGTTCATGAGGTAGAGGAAGCAACCTGCACGCATGCAAGAATTCATTATATTTATTGTGCCGATTGCAATGAATTGATAGAAAAGTATGTTACCGGCAATAAATTGGATCATGATTGGGAAGAAATATCATCTAACAGTAAATATATAACTTATGAATGTAGCGAATGCGGGAAAACTGTTAAAATAAGTACCAATGTAATGGAAAAGAAATTACAAAACTATGCCATAAACAATATTAAGATTGTAAAAACCGGAAAAAATGCATACAGGGCTACCTGGAATACATTAAAAAAGGCACCTTCATACCAGATTAGGGCGGCCGGGAACAAAGGGCTTACCGTAAATAAGGATATTGAAGAGGTTAAAAAGAAAAGATACCTGATAGATGATTCAGACCTGAAATATTTTAGGATAAGAAGTATATTTAAGCTTAAAGGTGTTGTGTTATACGGCAATTGGAGTAAGGTTACGGCAATAAAAGAAACCGGTAAGGCATAGGTTACGGCAATAAAAGAAACCGGTAAGGCGTAGGTTGCTGCATTAAAATTCGGGTCTTGCTCTAGAGACTTCGCGCGGAATTTGCGGCAACTTAAGCTGACATAGAGATATATAAGAGCGTAAGTTAATGAGATTTACGCTCTTTTTTTTGGGTTTTGGCTCCGGATTCAAGACTTGTTCCGATAAGACCTGCGCTTTCGGAAACATAAACAAAGCTGTCATCTTTAATATCCTTTATAAATATTTTAAGGGCGGCAAGCTGTTGTCTGGAAATAACAGTCTTAATCATCATTTTCTTTGAAACATGCTCTGTATCCATACATTGTACATAAGTTACACTGCGGCCAAGATCTTTTCTGATAAAATCGGTGATTTCAAATACATCGTCTGTAATTACATTTACATCATAGAACTTCTCGGCACCGAGGATAACCTTATCCGTAACAACACTGCAGATATAATTACTGAATAATGAATATATTATAAGTGTGATATTTCCGTAGGAAAGAGCTGTTAATATAACTGCGGAATTAAGTATCAGGAAAAATGAACCGGGTGTTATACCACGCTTTTCTTTCAGATAGTTACCAACAATAGCTTCGGGTCCGTTAGCTATATCCATACGTAGGATTAGACCGGTACCGAAACCAAGTATTACACCACCTGTAAGAGCACCTATGAAAGGATCTGTGTGAAATTCCGGCAAAAGCTTTCCTACAAAAGCAGTATAGACAGTGAAGGAAACATATGCGATAGCGGCATATATTACCTGTTCTTTATCATATTTTATAATAGCCCATATAACGATAGGTAAAGCTATTAAAATCATCAAGAGCTGCATATTCCATCCTAAAACCTTAAAAAGAGTAGTACACAGTCCGCCGATGCCGGTCGGAGATAGATCATTTGGGATTAGTATAAGTGAAAATGCGATGGTATTGATGAATTGAGCGAACAGGATGACAATAATTCTTTTGATTATGTTTTGCATAGTTTTTCTCCACCGGAAACCATTTATTGTTTAAGGAATGATAATGACTTAAAGTGTAAACAGGTTTCCTATTAATGATTTGTTTTCAATATTATTTTTTCAAGAATGGATAGTAACAGCATTTATTTGAAATTTCAAGATTTATTTTATGATTTTTAAAAATTTTTACATAAAATTAATATAAAATAAATATTGTATTTTTCTTGACTATTTACATACATTGACGTATAATGTATATTTGTTTAAGATTGTAATTAAGCAATTATTTAAAGGCTTTTTCTTATGAAGTTTTTTCTTTTGACAGAGGGGAATATGCTATGAAAAAAGGTATTCTGGTTATAATTTCCGGTTTCTCGGGTGCCGGTAAAGGTACAGTTGTTAAAGAGTTATTAAAGAAAGGTAATTATTGTCTTTCTGTATCTGCTACTACACGAAAGATGCGTGAAGGAGATGTAGAAGGAAAAGATTATTTCTTTAAAACAAAGGAAGATTTTGAGGATATGATCGCAAAGGATGAATTGATTGAGTATGCATCCTATGTTGGAAATTATTACGGAACACCGAAATCCTATGTTATGGACAAGTTGGCATCAGGTGAGAATGTTATATTGGAAATAGAGATGCAGGGAGCACTTAAGGTAAAAGAA
>JAILOA010000450.1 GCA_024691065.1 Lachnospiraceae bacterium
GTTAATCCGGCAGATGAGCGTTATAAGGATATGGTTGGCAGAACCCTTATTTTGCCACTTGTTCACAGAGAAATTCCTGTTGTTGCTGATGATTATGTAGATATGGAATTTGGTACCGGTGTAGTTAAGATTACACCTGCACATGACCCTAACGATTTCGAGGTAGGACTTCGTCACAATCTTCCGATTATCAATGTACTTACAGATGATGCGAAGATTACAGAGGATTATCCTGCTTATGCCGGTATGGACCGCTATGAAGCGAGAAAAGCAATCGTTAAGGATCTCGAAAAGGAAGGCGCACTTCTTAAGATTGAAGAGCATGAACACAATGTCGGAACCTGTTATCGTTGCGGTACTACCGTAGAGCCTAGGGTTTCAAAGCAGTGGTTCGTTAAGATGGAGGAGCTTGCAGGTCCTGCCATTGATGCTGTTAAGAAGGGTGATACTTCATTCGTACCAAAACATTTTGATAAGACATATTATCACTGGCTTGAGAATATCCGTGACTGGTGTATTTCAAGACAGCTTTGGTGGGGTCACAGAATCCCTGCGTTTTATTGCGATGATTGTGGCGAGATGGTTGTTACCGAGGAGGACACTTGCACATGTCCTAAGTGTGGAAAAGAGATGCGTCAGGATCCTGATACATTGGATACCTGGTTCTCGTCGGCACTTTGGCCGTTCTCAACACTTGGTTGGCCTGAAAATACCGAGGAGATGGATTATTTCTATCCTACGGATGTTCTCGTTACAGGTTATGACATCATTCTTTTCTGGGTTATCAGAATGATGTTCTCGGGAATTAAGCATACGAAGGACGTTCCATTTAAGACTGTTCTTATTCACGGACTTGTTCGTGATAGTCAGGGACGAAAGATGAGTAAATCTCTCGGAAATGGAATCGATCCTCTTGAAGTTATAGATAAGTATGGCGCCGATGCCCTTCGTTTAACACTTGTTACAGGTAATGCACCGGGTAATGACATGCGTTATTATGAGAAGAAGGTTGAGGCCAGCAGAAACTTTGCAAACAAGGTTTGGAATGCATCCCGTTTCATTATGATGAACCTTGGTGATGACGAAATCGTTAAGCCGGAGGATAAGTATTTTGAGGATGCCGACCGTTGGATTATCTCCCGTGTTAATACTGTAGCCAAGGAAGTTACGGATAATATGGAGAAATTCGAGCTTGGTGTTGCGGTTTCAAAGATTTATGATTTCATCTGGTCTGAGCTTTGCGACTGGTACATTGAGATTGTTAAGCCTAGACTCTATGCTAAGAGTGAGAATCCTGATTCGGCTATGGCTGCATTCTGGACTCTTAAAAATGTATTAATAGACGGACTTAAATTGCTACATCCTTATATGCCTTTTATTACCGAAGAGATATTTACAACAATTCAGTCAGAAGAGGAATCAATCATGATTTCCGACTGGCCGGAGTTTGATGAGGCTAAGGAAGACAAGGCTGCGGAGAAAACATTTGAATTAGTAACCGAGCTTGTAAAGGCAGTAAGAACCGTTCGTAAGGAAATGAATGTTCCTATGTCCAAAAAGGCAAAGGTTATCATCGTTTCGGAATCTGAGGAAACAAGAAATAATTTCCTCAAGTCAAAGAATTCTTATGAGCATTTAATTGGCTCAAATGATGTTGAGATTACCGATTCCACGGAAAGCATTCCTGAAAATGCAGTTTCAAAGGTTATCATGGGAGCGGTTATTTATATTCCGCTTGCAGATCTGGTTGACTTTGAAAAGGAAAAGGAACGTCTCACGAAGGAAAAAGAACGTCTTACCAAAGAGCTTGAAAGAGTAAATGGAATGCTTTCGAATGAGCGCTTCATTTCCAAGGCACCTGAGGCAAAGGTACAGGCGGAAAGAGATAAGCTTACTAAGTATACCGAAATGTTCGAAAAGGTAGAAGAAGAGTTGAGGAGGCTTATGTAGTATGAATTTTGAAGCTGAGATTAGTAAATTTAAACCCAGCCTTGAGATTGATGAAGTGCAGGATGCTGTGTATGCGCAGAAAACCGAAGATGTTGTAGATATCATACAAAGCATTATTTCTGAACATACCTCTTCCGGTAATTCAGCGCCAAGAAGACGGTAGGAGGATAATCTTATGATTTGTCCAAATTGTGAGAATGAAATTTCTTTCAATGATACGGTGTGCGATCAGTGTGGCATAGATTTGGAACTTATAAGAACTCTTGTTTCCTGGTCAAACATTTATTACAATGAAGGACTTGAGAGGGCGCGGGTAAGAAATCTTACGGGTGCTATCGAGTCATTGAGGAGAAGTCTCAAATTTTATAAATATAATATAAATGCGAGGAATCTCCTGGGACTTATCTATCATGAGATGGGTGAAACCGGTTCGGCTCTTACTGAATGGGTTATAAGCAGTAATTATAAAAGTGGCAGAAACCCTGCCGTTGAATATGTCAAGGAAATACAGTCTGACAAAACAGCTCTTGGTACAATTGACAGGAACTTAAAGAAATATAATACTTCTCTTGAATATGCGAGAAACGGTGATACGGATCTGGCAATCATTCAGTTAAAGAAGCTTGTTAATGCAAATCCTAAGTATGTTCAGGCGGCTAACCTGCTTGCGGTTCTTTATATAAGAAACGGTCGAAAGGAAGGCAGACTCAAGGCATATAAGCTGGGAAGAAGTGTTCTGGATATTGATAAGGCAAATGTTGTCGCTCTTTCGTATATGAAGGAATTGGACGATGTGAGAGAGAAGGCAAGAAGCCGTAGAAATGACCAGAATAAAGCCAAAGAGAGCAAGGAAAATACTGTTAAGAAAAATAGCAGTCTGGTAGAGGATGACAGTGTGAGGGTTATAGTTCCTTATCAGGAAGAAAAGCCTACGATGCTTCCGGTGCTTCAGGTGCTCGGGGGAATGATATTGGGACTTCTCGTTATGGCATTTCTCATTCAGCCAACCATAGATAAGTACAGAAATAAAAAAAATAATAATGATTTTGTGACCTATAGCGAAGATAAGGCTGCGGATGACAGTGAGATGAATCTTTTGAAAGAGGAGAATGAGGATCTCACCCAACAGGTGGCAGATTTGGAACTTCAGGTCTCGGAGCTTCAGGGTGGTGACCCGACAGATATTGCGAATTATAAGAAGATGTTTGAAGCGCTTATCGAAGCTAAACAGCTCTATGATGAGGGTGATTATATCTCTGCCGCAAAGAAACTTAAAAAGGTTGATACCAAGGAGCTTGACAGTAAGAAAGCTACAAAGCTTTACAAATCGATACAATCCGATACCTATGTTAAGGCTTCGGAGAGTTATTGTCTGAAAGGTATAGATGCCTATAACGGTACCGGTGATTACATAGCCGGTCATGATTATGAGGCTGCTATAGAGGAACTTTTAAAGGCACTTGAGTTTAATGAAGAAAATACAGATGCTATGTACTATTTGGGTAGATGTTATCAGCTTACAGAGGATACGGAGACTGCCCTTGAGTACTACAATACTATTGTTAATGATTATCCTGATGCCAGACTTTACAATGATGCGGCCAGCAGATTGAGGGAAATGGGATATTAGTTAACAGGTATTAAGGCTTAAAAAAAACTTGACAAAGCAAGTTAACCTTGCTAAAATACAAAGGCTGTGTTTTTATATACATTCAAGTGTATAATAGTTGATTTTTATAATAAATATTTTTATGGAGGTGAAGACAGATGTCAATTTGTCCTAAGAATAAATCATCAAAGGGAAGAAGAGATAGAAGAAGAGCTAATTGGAAGATGACAGCTCCTACATTAGTTAAGTGCAGCAACTGCGGAACATTAATGGTTCCTCATCGTGTATGCAAGGCTTGTGGTTCTTACAATAAGAAAGAAATCATTGCAAACGTTGCTGAATAATTAATATGTCAATATTCATGGTGATTGTTGGTGGGTTATACCGCCATACGTATACGTGAGTTAAATATTAACAAAAGAACACCACCTAAAAGCTCAGGCTTTGTAAGGGTGGTGTTTTTCGCTTTATAGGAATTTTACTATTTTATAGATTTGTAGTTTTGCAAACATAAATTTTGTGATATATTTTAAATGTATCGAATATGTTTAATTTCGGGAATTAAATATATCGAATATATTTGTTGTGGCATATTTTTAAATTAAGCAACTGAAGGCACCGACTTTTATAAATGTTTCGGAGTGATATAAGGTGAATAGAAAAAAGAATACTGAATATGATTTGGAAGAATCATTTGATGGATTTGAAGGTAATGAATCCTCCGAAAAAGAAGGCTTTTTTAAGTTGGGTAATGTTTTTGAAAAAGGGTCTTTAAGTAAAGGTGGTTCAGGTAAGGAAAAATCCTCAGGAAAAAATGGTTCTTCAAAAAAAGGAATATCCATAGGGAGAAAAAAGCAAAAGAGAAGATATTCATCTCTTAGGCAGGAGAAAGAATCGGTTAAACAGGGAAATTTCGAACCGGATGGAATTACATGGTATGATGATTCCGAAGAAGATACTTCCTATGAAAGTGATGCTGGTTATAAAGATGAATACAGAGATGACCACCGGGAAGATGACGGGGATGGCTCATATCAGAATAACCGTAGGGATAATCAGAATTATAACGGTAATGTTAAAAGGAAACAATTAGTTGAGTTCTTTGATGATGATTATGATGATTATGAGGATGAATACCGGGATGAACCGGATCGGGAAGAGTCAAATGAGGAAAGCTTTTACGATGATTCTTACGATGATTTCGTGGAAGAGGAAGATTCATACGATAAAAAGGATGTTCCCGTAAATGGTGCAAAAGGTGCCAGGGAGAGAAGAAATTTAAAGAATAAGAAAAAAAAGAAGATTAAATTGTTTAAATTCTTGATAGAGCTTCTTGCCTGTGTACTGGTATTTTTTATATTATTCCAGGTAGGATATCATTCTCATGGCGGAGATGGTCTGGAATCATTTAATTCCGGTATTAAGGATCTCACCGGTCAATATGTTGAGCTTCCTTTGATTGAAGCTGCATTTTCAAAAGAGTTGCCTTATCTTATGCAGAGTGATAAGAGATGGAGAAATTTTGAATATGCCGGCAGTATTTTAAAGGATGCGGGCGGTGGACCGACTTGTATGTCTATGGTTTCTCTGTATTTAACCAATAATAAGAGGTTTAATCCGAGAAAGGTCGCCAAATATATTATTAAGGGTGGATATATAAGAAAAAATAATACCCTAAGCCCTGATTTTATGACTGACGGTTGTTTCAGGTTCGGACTTATCGGAACCGAGATTGAGATAAATGATGAGACATTTGACACGATGAAAAGCGAGCTTAAGGCCGGTCATCCGATTATAGCTTCCGTTAGCGGGGATGATTTTTCGGCCACGGACGGTTTTATCGTTATTACAAAATGTAGCGGTAATAAGTTTAAGATTAAGGATCCTGCTTCTCTTGGTAATACAAAGAAATCCTGGAGCTATAATAAGCTTAAGAGTCAGATTAAGAAGGTTTGGTCATACCAGGCATATGCTAAATTTTATGAGTGATATTGTTGAATTGGTTTCGGAAAAAAGACATAAAATATGATTCGGGATACGAAAGCGAAAATTCATGGTAATTTACCTGCCGGGTATTTCAAATGAATTGTGTTTTGTATTAATGAAATATTTTCCGGTGATTAATATCCATAAGACGGATGATAAGGAGATAAAAGTGTTAGAGGTTGTTAATTACTTCGAATTGGACGATACATTTAAATTAAGGGGCGTAAGCCCCTTTTGCGCTTTTTTTGACATAGAGACAACCGGGCTTTCGCCGAAAACCTCGTCTATTTATATGATTGGTGTGGTAAAAAAAGAAGATGACAAATATAAAATTATTCAATTTTTTGCCGAAGAGGAGAAGGAGGAGCCGGAGGTTATCAAGAGGTTTTTTGAAGAGTTAGAAGGCATAAAAATGTTATATCATTATAACGGACAAACCTTTGATATCCCTTATGTTAAAAGCATTTGTGATATATATGGCATAGCTCTTCCCGAAAATGTCCAAAGGCTTTTTGATGAGGAAAATATTGATTTTGTGAAAATGGTGCGCCCGTTAAAGAAGATGCTTTCCATGAAGAGCGGAAAGCAGAAGGATGTAGAGAGGTGGCTCGGGCTTGACCGCGATGATGAATATTCGGGTGGCGATTTAATTCCGGTTTATAAGCATTTTCTGAAGACAAAGGATGAGGAAGATAAGAGGCTTCTGTTGCTTCATAATTACTGTGACCTCGAAGGAATGCTTTATGTGGCGGCGATACAAAATTATTCGGAGTTTTTCGCGGCCGATACATTTGAATTATTTAAGGAAAATGTATCGCAGGTCGAAGAGCGGATTTTCAGTATTGCCGGAACCCCTGATATAATTACAGAGAATTCTGAGAAGGTCGCGGAGAGAGGCATTAGTGATGCCGGAAACCTTGAAAAAATTTCGGAATATTCCGAGAAGGTTGAGGAGAAGAGTATTTGTGATGCTTCCAAATATTTTGAAATCAGACTTACTCTGAAGAGCGGATTGCCAAAAGGATTTATTTTGAAGGGTGAGAATTGCAGGGTCTGTCTTGAGGGCGATAAAT
Source organism: Lachnospiraceae bacterium (assembly GCA_024691065.1). GTDB lineage: Bacteria > Bacillota > Clostridia > Lachnospirales > Lachnospiraceae > JAEEJA01. The sequence goes on from JAILOA010000450.1 coordinate 6,619, forward strand.
GCACATTTTGCTTCCCTGTTTTTTTCACTGAAATGAAATATTATATTTCCGATTATAAGGATTATTATTATATTCCGAGTGAGAATAAGGTGATTCACAAGAGTCTTGCTGAGTTTATCGACAAATCCTTAAAGGAAAAAGCTAATAAAAATAATTGTTTTATAAAGGTTTACGGAGAATTTGTACCGGTAATAAATAAGAAGATTGCCGGTAAAAAAGCGGTCAGAGAGAAAATAAAGCCTGAGGATATGGGCGTTAAGATCTTTAGGACTGAGGATATGATGGATTATCCGGATTATTGTTTTATGATGCTTAAGGACTTGACGGACAATAAGGAACGGATATTAAAGCTTTGTTATATGGCACTTTTATCGGAGAAGTAAGATTATGGTTTGAAAATTGCCGGGAAAATTTCAGAACCTTACAGGGCAGATGAAAAAAATAAGACTTTAAGTATTAACAGGATGAATTGCCGGGGAAATAAGATATTAGATACCGGTCGGATGAATTGCCGGGGAAATAGGACCTTGAGTTCCGGACCGATTTTATCTCGGGTCTTTAAAATTTTAGAGAATATAATAAGAGGAACGTAAATTATGAAAGTTATCGGAATTACAGGCGGAGTCGGGAGCGGTAAGTCCCTTGTTGTAAATACATTAAAAGAAATGCTTGATGCAAAGGTTCTTATTGCAGATGATATAGGAAAGGAATTAAGCAGCCCTGGAGGAGCTCTGGAAGACAGGATTATTGCAGAGTTTGGCACGATTGACAGGGGTGAACTTGCAAATATTATATTTAAAGATAGAGAGAAAAAGAAATGTCTCGAGGATATTATACATCCGGCGGTTATAGGTTATATTACCGATGTTATCGAAGAAAATAAAGAAAGAGAAGGGTTTATACTGCTTGAGTCTGCGATACTTTTTGAGAGTAAAACGGATGCGCTTTGCGATGAGATATGGTATATTTTTGTTAATAAGGAAAAGAGAATTGAGCGCCTTATGAAGGACAGAGGTTATACAAGGGAAAAGTGTGAAGCGATAATTGAAGCGCAGAAGCCGGATGAATATTATAAAGAAAAATGTGACCAAACTATCGATAATTCTTATGATAAGATACATTTACAGGAGGAACTGAAAAAGGTTGTATCGTTAATAAACAGCAAAAATCTATAATGAATTTGTAGAATAAAATAGATTGTATCGTTATTGTAATAAAAAATTAAATAATAACCATAAAGTTTATTGACATTTGAATTGTATTAATATATTCTAAGTAAGGTTGATTTTGTAATTTAAAAATCCCACGAAATAATAATAAATCCGGCAACTTAAATGGTTTAGGGGGTTGATGGATTTTGCTTGTTTAGGAGGAGAAGGAATTGATTGAGAAAGAAATTTTCGGGAAGCTTACAACGGGAGAAGAAGTAACGAGATATACTTTGACCAATGCGAATGGTATGAAGGTATCCGCTATTGATTACGGTGCATGCATTACAAATGTAATCGTACCGGACAGGGACAATAACTTTGAGGACGTTGTGCTTGGTTACGACAGAGCCGAGAGTTATGAGGAGAATGTACCGAGCTTCGGAGCGCCGATAGGAAGATGTGCAAACAGAATTTCAGAGTGTGCATTTACTTTGAACGGTAAGAGATATGAGCTTGATAACAACAATGAAGGCAATACATTGCACGGAGGATATAAGCGTTTTAATCTCAATATGTATGAGGCGGAGACCGGAAGTAATGAGCTTGGCGAGTATGTCCGTTTCTCAAGGGTCAGCACAACCGAGGAGCAGAATTTCCCGGGAAATTTGAGTTATAGTATTACATATATTTTGACTGAAGATAATTCACTTATGATTCGTTATGATGCTGTTTCGGATGAGGATACAGTTTTAAATATGACCAATCATTCTTATTTTAATATTAATCCAAAGGGTGAGGCAGGCGAACCTGTATTAAACCTCGAATTAAAGGTAAATGCAACGAAATATACTCCGATCGGAGCGGATATCCTTCCTACAGGTGAAATTGCCGATGTAGACGGAACATTCCTTGATTTCCGTGATTTTAAGGTGATCGGAGAGTCTTTGGCTGCATTTAATGAAAAGGGTTATGATCATAATTATCTTTTGGAAAATGCAGGCGAATTAAAGGAGGCTTGCGTTTTAAGATGCCCTCGGAACGGTATAACACTTACCACATCCACGGATTTACCGGGATTGCAGGTTTATTCCGCACCGGCTCTTTTTGAGACCGGCGGCAAGAATGGCAGGGATTACGGTTCGAGTCAGGGAATTTGCTTTGAATCGCAATATTTTCCAAATGCAATTAATACACCGGAATTTGATTCTCCTATCCTGAAGGCTGGAGAGGAATATGTTTCATATACTGTTTATACTTTCGGAATATATTAATACAAAATAGAATTATCATCTGAAAACAGTTCGGAATTTATTTATATATATTTAGAGATGATTTAAATAGTTAGGTACCTGTTTAGATTTTAAAAGATATTATTATTAGATAGTGATTTAAATGATAAGAAATTATATTTAAATACCCTGATATTGTTTTA
>JAILOA010000294.1 GCA_024691065.1 Lachnospiraceae bacterium
AGTCTAACCGCAACAAGAAGATACATCTGTTTACTTGTAAGAACTGTGGCTATAAATCCAACGATGACCGTATTGGAGCTATGAATCTGTACCGCATGGGAATCAACTATCTCGAAGATAGTCAAGTACCTGATACAGTTATGGCAGAGTAAACTTTGTCGTAAAGGGTGTTGTCAACCACCCTATAATGTAACGCCACTTTAGGTAATAATACCTATTGGTGTCAAAGGTCGGAGGCATAAGCCGTTACTACGACTGGGCAGTTACAAGCCCATTGCCTTTAGGTGATGGGTAGTTGACATTAATCCTCCGTTTATAAGTATTTTATTTTTTTATTGTTAAGCTTTAAATTATCTATTACATTGCTCAGTATTTAAATCTCTTCTTTATTATTGAGCTTTGAAATCTCGACCACATTATTGTGTTTTGAAATCTATACTACATTATTATGTTTTTGAATTCTTAACTACATTCTACAAATCATAGCGAGATAATCTCGATATTACTATGAAGATACATTTTCATCTCCTTAGTGAAACTGCCGTATATCACTTAAAATTATCACCTAAATTTATCACTTAAATCGATATTTAAAGTATATCACAATGTGCCCCTTACAGGTAGTTATTTTTTTTCCTATAGTTTATTTTTACATTTACTTTTTGTCTATTGACAACTTTCTTAAAAAAGTCCATACTAAAAAAGCAAATTTATCCGGCAAATTTTTTCTGAAAAGGGAGCCGAAAAACCGTCGATATTATAATGATTTCCAAAGGGTGTTTAAAATGAAGAAAACTTATGATGAATCAGAAATAAGAAACGATTACCGGAGGCTTACCAAACTTTTAATCGAAAAGGGTTTGACGATCACAACAATGGAGTCGGCTACGTCAGGTCAAATTGCATCACTTATAACCGACACGGAAGGATCTTCGGCTGTATTAAAAGGAGCCTTTATTACATATTGCAACGAGGCTAAGATTATGCAAGGCGTTCCGGCCGAAGTGATAGATAAATATACGGTTTATTCAAGGGAAACCGCAGAAGCTATGGTTAAAGCCTGTGTTAAAGCATATGATGCAAATATAGGTATCGGGGTTACCGGTACGATGGGTAATGTTGACCCTCAGAATTCTGAAGCATCTGTGCCAGGGCAGGTTTATTTTGCTATTGGCATAAATGGGAAAGTAGAATCTTATCACATTCAGCTACCCCCTCAACCTACGAGACTGGCATATAAACTGGCTGTGGCAAAGGAAATTTACAATGTTTTAATTGATAAATTGCAATAATAAGAATATATTAACGGGATTACATAAAAATATGTAGTCCCGTTTTTTATTGATATGGTATACAAGAGACATAAATCGTAAATGTAATCAAGCCTAATGCTATTGTCAATTTTAACAATTGTTTAATGGTCTTTTTGTGTTATAATATAGTCGGGGATTTCTCGTTTAAATGATGTACTACAGTTTACTTATTTCAAAAGCGCTTAACGCCCTTCTGAAATTGAATGTGAAATATCCCTGCGTTCATAAACAAGAAACGGATTATAAATGTCAGCTACAATTTTCTTAAACCCGATTGTGTATTTAAAATTCCCGGGATGTTAACGTAAAAAAACGACTTTAAGATATATGAAAAATGATTCCAACAATCCCAAAATCAATATACTCAATTCAGGGTGCCAACATCTCATTTATTGCTATATCAGGAGCTGATAAAGAAGAGTTCTTAAAATTTCAGCTCCATTATAATTAATAATTTATTGCATTATACTGATATTTTTAATAAAATAAAGTGAACTGCAATTACGTTGTACGCTACATTTACTACAATAAATTCAAATAGAGAATTATAAAATGAAAAAACAAAGTTTAAAAGAAAAAACCATTTTACATAACAAGTATATAATTGAAAAATGTATCGGTACCGGCGGTTTTGGCATTACTTATTTGGTCAAATCCCAAATCAACGGAAAAAATTACGCGATTAAGGAATTCTATCCTTCTGACTTTGCGTACAGAGAAGAGTTTACAAACTCAAACAATATCAGAGTTGTACCGGACAAAGTGGAATTTTTTCAAAAGGAAAAAGCCCGTTGCTTACAAGAAGCTAAGGTCCTTTCGGAACTGAGTTATCTGGATGGAATTGTCGAATTTATCGAAAGCTTTCAGGAAAACAACACCGTTTATCTTGTAATGCAATATATAGACGGTATAACACTTAAGGATTACCTAAGCTACAACGGTACATTTAATTATAAAGAAATTGTCCTTCACTTAAAACCCATCCTCACATCGCTCGCGCGTATGCATAAGAGGGGGTATGTGCATAGGGACATAAGCCCCGACAATATAATGATTGGGACCGACAATAAGTTTTATTTGATAGATTTCGGAGCTACCTGGATAGACAATAGCCGGTTTGAGAGTGACGAAGAATACACTAAATCCCAAACGGTGATTCTGAAAAACGGTTACGCTCCACCCGAACAATACATAAAAGACGGCAATACCGGTTCCTGGAGTGATGTTTATGCTATAAGCGCCCTTATTTATATGGCTATCAGTGGTGTACGTCCCGTTGAATCAATAGCAAGACTTCAGGGTCGTAGTCTATCAAGTTTGATGGCGCTTACAAATACATCCGCTTCAAATTCAAGCCAAAACATAGATATACTTAAGTCGATTTCAAAAAATCAAAACAATTCAAAGCAAATACTGCTTGAATGGCAGGAAAATGTAATCATGAAGGGTATGAGCCTCGATATATCCGACAGATATAAAGATGCCGGCGAATTGCTGGATGCCTTACTGGTCGATCCGTATGAGTATAATCATACCCCCGCTCCCGGTTACAATCGTCCGAAAAACAATAATATGAAACAACCTTCGAAGCCAAGTAAGTCTTCGAATATAAATTATACACCGAATCCTAACCAGGCTTCAAAAAACAAAAGTAACAACCGTAAAAAGGCTATTTTGATAGTCATTCCGGTAGTAATTATTTTGGTTGTAATCGGAATATTGATTGCTAAAAATATGAATTCAAAAGAATCGGAAAATGTAGTAAGTACCGGTTCGAATTCAACCGATAACTCACAGGACGATTCTAATTCCAATAACTCTATTTTCAATTGGAATGGAAATAAAGACAATTCTTCATCTGAAAATGATACGGATGAAAATTCCGGTGATAATACCTCATCCGAAGATTCTAATTCAGAAAACGACACCGGTTCAGAGGGCGAAAACAGCGATTCTACAACAGATTCCGAAAATAGTGACAATTCCTCGGAAGAAAATGTTGTCGAAACGGTTACTATGATTTCGGTAAAGAATAAATCACTGTCATCGGCAAAAAAGAAAATCAAAAAATTGGATAATTCAATCAAAATAAAGGTCGTTAAAAAATATAACAGCAATTATAAAAAAGGAAAGGTATATCAACAAAGCATTGTAAAGAATACTACATTTAATAAAGGAAGTCTTAAAAA
>JAILOA010000022.1 GCA_024691065.1 Lachnospiraceae bacterium
ACCGGTTGATCCCATCTTGATAACGGCCGCCTCATTAACAAATCCTCCGATAATACTTTCTCCGAATAGGAACATTACAGCAATCATGGATACACCGAAAGCTACAACAAGGAGAATACTCTTTTTGCAACCTGACTTAACGCGGTCCATTTTACCCGCACCGGCATTCTGGCCCGCAAAGGTGGAAACGGCAGTTCCGAGAGAACTGAAAGGCTGCTGTACCAATTGCTCAACTCTTGCGGTAGCTGTATAGGCAGCCATAACTGTAGCACCGTAGTGGTTTACAACAGACTGGAGTGCCATACATGAAAATGCAATAAGTGAGTTCTGAGCAGCAAGAGGAATACCTATTTTAAATGATTTCTTAAATATATCGGAATCAAATTTCATATGTTTTTTCTCGATATGAAGATATTCATTCTTACGATATCCATAAACAATGGAGCCAATCATTGCGATAACCTGTGCAATAACGGTAGCGAGGGCAACGCCGACAACTCCAAGCTTAAATACAATTACAAATAGTAAGTCCAGCCCGATATTTGAAAGGCAGGCTACTACAAGGAATATAAGTGGTGTACGTGAATCGCCGAGAGCCCTTAATATGCAGGAAACCATATTGTAGGCGGCAACGAGCAGAAGTGCCGAGTTAACTACTACCATATAAGTATGTGCATAAGGAAGGATTTCCTTCGGGGTATTCATAAGAATAAGAATAGGCTTTGCGAGAAATACACCCACGAGACTCATTACTATACCGCTTAAAAGAGTGATATAGATAGAGTTTGCAATGATTTTCTTAACCATTTCCTTCTGTCCGGCTCCGAAGTATTGGGAGATAAGGATCCCTATACCTGCGGAGAGACCGAAACAGAGAGAAAAGAAAAGAAAATTGACTGCACCAACGCTACCTACTGCAGCAAGCGCGTTGGAGTTCACATATTTTCCAACAACCACGGAGTCTACCATATTGTAAAACTGCTGGAATATATTACCAATGAGCAGAGGAAGAGTAAATTTTACGAGGAGGCTAATCTCGTTACCCTTCGTCATATCAATGGTGTTGTTCTTTGGGGCTGTTTTAACTGTTTTTGTTTCATTTTTAGAATTTGCTTTAACTGTTTTTGCTTCATTTTTTGAATTTGTTTTGTTTGTGTTGTTCTTTTTGTTTAAATGCATCAATCCATTTGTTTTGTTTTTCAAATTTTTCTTTAATCCAAATGATGCCTGGTTCATGTTACTACCTCCAAGCTTTGTCATCCGCATTATGTGACAAAGTTAAATCTTAAAATGTTTTCTTTGGTTTGTCATAAGTATTAGCGCTTCTTAATTCAAGACCCGCTCGCGGGTATTGGCGCCGGATTCGGGTCTGCATTAGCAGACATATTTCCGAATGAGTTAAATAACAAATTCCTAAATGTTTTTTAAAAGCAAAACCGCTTGCGTGGCAAAAGTTTTACTTTTATGAAATGTATTATAGACAGAACGCAATAAAAATAATATAATTATTCTATTTAAAAATTGTATAAATCTATCAAAAAGGAGATTTTTGTATGAGATTATATGAAGAAGGTAATATACTTAAAACCCCAATAGAAGCTTTTTTCTACGATGCCGGTAAATATGAATTTCCTATAGGGCAACATTGGCATTATTATGCAGAAGTGATTTACGGGGTAGAGGATGAAACTATTGTGGTTTGCAATGATACCGAATATGCAGTAAACCCCGATCAATTGATATTTGTACCACCGGGATATATACATTCGATGTTTTCCAGAACCGAAATAAAACCGAAATATGTGGTAATCAAATTCGATCCGAACCGTATACAGTTAAGCGGCGGATATATGCCAAGACTCAGTTCCATATTTAAAGGGATGGGAAAGCGGATTGAGGTTCCTATTCTTTTTAAACAGGAGGATTTGCCGCGTTTCAATATGGAAGCCAGTCTCTTCAGGCTGGTGGATGAACTGGAAAAGAAGACCTACGGCTATGATTCCTACATTAATTCAATATTGCAGATGTTTATGATGGAAATGTTTCGAAAGTGGCATGATTTAGGAGTTTTAAATGTTGCTGCCACTTCCGAGAATACTGCCGAATATGCTTTTCATGATATTATTCCGTATATAGATAAGCATTCCGATGAGATAATTAAGGTTGAAGATTTAGCTGATATGTGTGGTATGAGCTATTCTAATTTTGCTCGCCGTTTTAAGAGTGTTTACGGGCAAAGCTGTAAGGAATATATAGAATTTATAAAGCTTAGCCGTGTTGAAAAGTTCCTGCTTTTCACTGATTATGACCTGACTCATATAAGTACGGAAACCGGATTTTCCGATTGCAGTCATCTTATCAGGATATTTAAAAGGAAGTACGGCATAACGCCAAAGCAATACAGGAAGATACATTTGCAGAAATAAATATAGGGGTATGTTTGTACAAAAATGCAAACCGTAAAGCTAAATGGAAAGATATATTTGCATAAATATAGTATCAATTTTACTTAGATTTTACATTTTACGGGTTACATTATTTACATTGTCGGATTATATTAAATCTTATACTAAATAACAGGACAATGTGTTTTTAACTGCTTATTAGGAGGCCTTCTTTATGATTTATTGTGTGGAAGATGATAATTCAATAAGAAATTTGATGATTTATACTTTGAAAGCATCGGGCTTTGAAGCCGAGGGTTTTGAAAGTGATGAAAGCTTTTGGGTAGCTGTTAAAGAAAAGACACCCGAGCTTATAATTTTAGATGTAATGCTACCGGGAGAAGACGGACTTACCATATTAAATAAGCTCCGTTCTGTGCCGGTTACCGCGGAAATCCCTGTGATTATGGCTACGGCTAAGGGAAGCGAGTATGATAAGGTTATAGGACTTGATTCGGGAGCGGATGATTACCTTGCAAAGCCTTTTGGTATGATGGAGATGGTTTCAAGAATAAAGGCTGTACTTCGCCGAACCGGTAAGAAAGTGTCGCAGACTTTAAAATTCGGAATAATAACCCTTGATGAAGGGAAGCATACGGTTTATGTAAATGAGAGACTCGTAGTATTAACATTGAAGGAATACGATTTACTTAAGCTCTTTATGGAAAATCCCGGCAGGGTATTTACCAGAGAAGTGATTCTTACAAAGGTCTGGGGAATAAATTTTGTCGGTGAGACAAGAACTGTGGACGTGCATATAGGGACTTTACGCACAAAGCTTGAGGAAGCAGGAGACTTAATACATACAGTTCGAGGCGTAGGATATAAAATGGAGGAAAAAAATGAGCAGTAAGATTTTTTCTGCAATACTTACGGTGGCGGTTTCTGTATTTTTGGTTTCTCTGTTTTTTATAATGGGAATATCATACAATTATTTTACCACTCTTCAAAAGAGACAGTTAAAAAATGAGACGGAGCTTGCAGCCCAGGGTGTATCGGTATCCGGAATAGATTATTTTAATAATCTGAATACGGAAAATTACAGAATCACATGGATTGATTCCGATGGAAATGTAATATATGACAATGAGGCTGATTCCAAGACCATGACTAACCACCTTGAAAGAGAAGAAGTTCAGGAAGCTTTAAAAACAGGTTATGGAGAGGCATATAGATATTCCAGCACATTAGAGGACAGACAACTTTATGCCGCAAAACGATTAGAAGACGGTACAGTCTTAAGATTATCAATAGTTCAAATGGCTGTTTGGACTTTACTTCTCGGGCTTGCTCAGCCGATATGCGTGGTGGTTGTAATTGCCCTTGTATTATCCTTCATTCTTTCCTCAAGGATTGCAAAAAAGATTGTAAAACCAATAAATGAAATAGATCTTAATCATCCTGAGGAATATTACGGAAAAGATAATTATAAGGAGATAGAGCCGCTTCTAAGACATATTTCAATGCAGATGATGCAGCATAAGGAAGACCAGGCAAGAATAGAAAAGACTGCTCTTATCCGTCAGGAATTCAGCGCAAATGTATCGCACGAGTTAAAGACTCCGCTTCATGCTATTTCCGGCTATGCCGAGCTTATCGAAAACGGACTGGTTAAAGAGGAGGATATCAAGCCGTTTGCAGGAAAAATCCGTGTGGAATCCTCGCGAATGACTAAGCTCGTTGAAGACATTATTGACCTGACAAACCTCGATAACGGCGGAAAAGAAATGCAGTGGGAGGAATCTGATTTTTATAAAATCACCGAAAATGCAATTGACAGTCTGGAGGATGTTGCAAGAAAAGCAGATGTCAAGGTGAGCCTCGAGGGCGAAAGCACTGTCATGTGGGCAGCGCCGCAGATGCTTTACAGTATAGCTTATAATTTATGCCACAATGCCATCAAGTACAATAAGCCCGGTGGTTCTGTGAGGGTATCTGTTAACCAAACCAGATATAATACAATTCTAAAGGTTCAGGATACAGGAATAGGAATCCCGGATGAGAGTAAGGCACGTATATTTGAGCGCTTCTACCGCGTGGATAAGAGCCGCAGTAAGGCAGTCGGTGGCACGGGACTCGGGCTATCCATAGTAAAGCATGCGGTTATGATTCATAACGGGCAGATAGAAATAAACAGCAAAATTAATGAAGGAACCGAATTTATTGTAACGCTCCCAAATCAGCAGGGAGAGCCTGAAATTTAACATTATATATAATATATTAAAAGTTTCGCCTTTTCAGTTTACCTTCAGTAAGAAAAGCGGAACAAAGAA
>JAILOA010000066.1 GCA_024691065.1 Lachnospiraceae bacterium
TATTACAGGTAAAGCAAATGTGTTTGATGCAGTGGTATTATCTGATTATAACAAGGGCTTCTTTTTTGATAAAACTTTTGTAAAACAGATAATCAGTTTATTAACTAAAAGGAATGTAAAAATTTTTGTAGATACAAAGTCTTTGGATATTGAGAAATTTAAAGGTGCAACATTTATAAAGCCTAATAATCTGGAGCTGGAAAATGCTGCAGGAATGAAGATCTCAACTGATGCAGATTTGGATGTGGCAGGGAAAAAGTATCTGGAAAAATCAGGTGCAGAGGCGCTTATTGTTACCAGAGGGCCTAAAGGAATTTCGCTGTTCGAAGAAGGAAGAGTACGCAAAGACTTTCCGGCAAAAGAAGCGGATGTATATGATGTAACAGGTGCAGGAGATACTGTGATTAGTATGATGGCGTTGGCAATTTCGTGTGGGTTAGAAGCCCCTAAAGCAATTGCTTTGGCCAATTATGCTGCAAGTATAGTTATAAGTAAAATTGGTACGGTTACCTGTACACGAGAGGAGCTATTGGCCAGAATAAATGAAGAGTAAAATAGTCACAATAGAAGAACTTAAAAATATTATATGCCAGAAAAAGACAGAAGGTAAGAGAATAGCTGTTACAAGTGGATGCTTTGACATAATACATGCAGGGCATATTACCTACCTGGAAGAAGCTAAATCTCGAGCAGACATATTAATTGTATTATTAAATTCAGATTCATCAGTCAAAAAATTAAAGGGTAAAGGCAGACCTATTAATCCTGAAGGTAATCGAGCTATCGTTATTTCAGGGCTTGAATCTGTTGATTATGTATGTATATTTAGTGAAGAAACTCCATGCTTGTGTTTAAGTAAGCTAAGACCGGATTTATTTATAAAAGGTGGCGATTACGAAGGCATAAAAATCCCGGAACAGGAGATTATGGAAGAACTTGGAGGAAAAGTTGAGTATGTATCCGAAGTAAAGGGACTATCAACTACAAACATATTAAAAGAGATAACCAATTTTGAAAGGAAAGGGTAATTATAATGTCCATTATTCTAACCGGAGGAGCAGGTTTTATTGGCAGTTGTGTATTGCATATGCTAAATAGCAAAGGTATAGAAGATATTATCGTAGTTGATAATATAGGCTCTACAGATAAATGGCGCAATTTGTCAAACAAGGTATATACTGAGTATTATAACAAAGAAGGGTTTTTAGAAAAACTTCCGGATTTACGAGGTAAAGTTTCGCACATTATCCATATGGGAGCATGTTCTTCAACTACCGAGAAGAACTTTGACTATTTGTATGAGAATAATTATCTTTATACAAGACGGTTGTGGGAATTTGCAGCTGAGAATAATTGTTCCTTTATATACGCTAGCAGCGCTGCAACCTACGGAGCCGGGCAAAATGGTTTTGATGACCAACAATGCATATCCAAGTTGCGTCCGTTGAATGGGTATGGTTATTCTAAGCATCTCTTTGATTTATGGTTAGAAAAACAAAAATGCAGTCCCAAACAGTGTGTGGGGCTTAAATTTTTTAATGTTTATGGTCCTAACGAGTACCATAAGGGTACTATGGCAAGCGTTATATTCCATGCATTTAATCAAATTAACAGCATCGGAAAGGTAGAATTATTTAAATCATATAATGTAAATTATAAGGACGGTTGGCAGTTAAGGGATTTTATTTATGTTAAAGATATTTGTAAAGTAATAAGCTTTATGATGGATAACCCCGAAATTAACGGGTTGTACAACCTTGGAACAGGGAAAGCAGAGAGCTTCTTTACTCTGGCGTCTTCGGTGTTTGAAGCGTTAGGATTAGAAACTAATATAGAGTACATAGATATGCCGGAATATTTAAGACCAAAGTATCAGTATTTTACAGAAGCAAGTATGGAAAAGCTGAGATTAGCAGGCTACAAAGAAGAGTTTTATTCTTTAAGAGACGGTGCTAAAGATTATGTAAGGAATTACTTGGATAAAAATATGGAAATATATTGATTGTGAAATAGGAAATGCCAAGGTGGAAGGATATACGAAGGTAAAAAAATGAAACCATTTGAAAAAAGAGTACTGCTTGCCAGCCCATATATGCATGGTGAGGA
>JAILOA010000083.1 GCA_024691065.1 Lachnospiraceae bacterium
GAATCGGGATTTGGAGAATATATTCCGGATTATGTAATTAATATGATTAAAGAAGCTCCGAACAATTTCAGGATATCCGGGGACATAATCGATGAAGTATTATATTATAAGTTACATTTAATTGCTAATTCAAATAATGCAATCAGCGAATTGTGCACCTGTTCTGAGGTGACAGAGCAACTTGCAAACCGGATTTTATCGAATTATAAGGAATATAGGGGTTATGAGGAGTTTGCCGGGGCCATAAAGACCAAGAACTATGCTTATTCAAGGATTTGCCGAACACTCCTTCACATAGTTTTGGATATAAAGAAAACCCAAGCAGAACTTGCCGGCGTGTATGAACCTGAAAAGCTTGTAAATATCGGTTATGCGAGGTTGTTGGGATTAAAAAGGGAAAGTTCGCATTTAATGAAACAAATAAAGATTCCGGTTATTACAAAGCTCGGCGATGCGACGGAAAATATAAAGGAATTCTATAATAGAAAATTGAAGGAACTCCGTGAAGAGTATGAAAAAAGGTTTCAACCGGGAGAATCGCAGGAAAGCCGGAACGAAAAATCGCAGGAAAACTTAAACGAACATTCACAGGAAAATCGAAAAGAATTACAACAGAAAAACCCGAAAGAATTTCCGCAGGAAAGCCGGAACGAAAATTCGCAGGAAAACCCTAACGATGAAATGTTTGAATACGAAATCAACCGGTCGGTAGGGCAGCTGAACGAAGATATTTCTTCCGCGGAACTCTATATCCGGCTCGCTACATTTAAATATGAATCAAAATTTGATGGCGAATACACAAGCCCGATAGTTTTATAAATGTAAAAGGCAGACCGATAAGGCCTGCCCATTTTATTTTATACAAAAATCAATATCTTCTCATAATTTTTCCGACCAGTGAAAATATAGCGAAGAGTGCTACATTCATCTCAAAATCAATATCTTCTCATAATTTTTCCGACCAGTGAAAATATAGCAAAAAATACTACGTCTACCGCCACGATTGTCGAACCTACCGGGGTGCTTGCAAGTATTGAAATGACGATTCCGAGGAAGGTGCAAATGACCGAGAGGACGGCGGATGAAATGGTAACCATTTTAAAACTTCTAAATATTCTCATCACCGAAAGCGCCGGGAATATAACTAGTGCCGAAACCAAAAGCGATCCGACAAGATTCATTGCGAGTACAATGATAACCGCGATTATGATGGCAATTAAAAGATTGTACCGGTTGGTATTTGTGCCGACCGATTTTGCAAAATTTTCATCAAATGTAACGTCAAAAATTTTATGATAAAAGAAAACAAACACAAAAAGCACTATTATCGAAAGAATTATACATAGCCACACATCCGATAAATTAAGGGTTAGAATAGATGTTGAACCGAACAATGTGGTACACACATCTCCCGAAATATTCGATGATGTCGAGAATATATTCATCAAAAGATAACCAAATGCAAGGGCACCGACGGAAATCATGGCAATCGCCGCATCTCCTTTAATTTTTGTGTTTTGCCCTGTTCGAAGCAAAAGTATGGCACTTATAATTGTTAGCGGAAGGACGATTATCATCTGATTTGATTTATCTATCAACTCTGAAAAGCTTGATTCGGTCGCATATTGCAATACCGAAGCTATGGCTATTGCGCCGAATGCAACGTGGGAGAGTCCGTCTCCGATAAATGAAAAGCGTTTTAAAACCAAAGTAACCCCCAAAAGGGAAGAACATAATGCTATTAATATTCCGACTATCAGTGCGTAGCGAACAAATGGAAATGTAGCATAATAGCTTAATTTTGAAATCATATCACTCATATTAAACCTCTATTTTAATGCATGAAAAAATCAATTTAGAAATAATATATTTAAATCCGGTAAAAAAACTGAGTAAAGTGGACATTTTTCAGTATGTCCTGCTTCTTGCCGTAAAATTATTATTAATCCTGCTCTAAGAAACGTCGTCCGATTTTGCTATGCACATAATCTTCTTTTGTTCCGAAAAATATCTTGTGCCCGATGTGAAGAATCTTATTTGCATAGGTGACAGCTGCATTTATATCATGGGAAACCATAATAATGGTGATGCCGTCTTTGTTTAAATCACTTATTAATTGATACATTTCATTGGTGACAAGCGGATCAAGTCCGGAAACAGGTTCATCCAGGATGAGAACCTTTTGTGTGGCGCATAAAGCCCTGGCTAAGAGAACTCTCTGCTGTTGGCCGCCCGACAAATCACGGTAGCAGGTGCCTATAAATTCATCAATTCCGAGCTTCTTTATATTTTGCATAGCCAGAGACTTTTCTTCTTTATTATAGAAGGGACGTATTCCTTTGCGGTTCTGACAACCGGAGATAACCACTTCAAAAATGGACGCCGGGAAATCCTTCTGCACAAGGGTTTGCTGTGGAAGATATCCTATCTCGTTTTTCTTTAATCCATCTTCGAAAAGGATTTCTCCTGACAGAGGTGAAGTGAGACCCAAAAGAGTTTTCATAAGTGTACTTTTACCCGATCCGTTTTCACCGACTATACAAAGATAATCACCGGAATCAATCGAAAAATTTATATTAGATGCGACAGCGCCGGTTTCATAACCGAGCGTCAAATCCTTGCATGTTACAATTGACATTTTATTCCTCCGTTTTTAAATCAACCTTCGTTTTTCTTTTTACAGTCTTCACAAATGCCATAAAATATGGTCCTCAAGGGGTTTAATGAAAAATTGTGGTGTTCAAAAAGATGCTCCTCGATATTGGAAAGGACATCACAATGAACATGCAGAAGCTTGCCACAAACCTCACATTTGCAATGAAAACATTTATTTTCGGCACATTTATTGGCATCACCAACGTATTCAAAACAGGCGGACGTAGTATTGTCCATAATGTATTTACGGACGATACCTTCATCAACCATTTTTTCCAAATGCCTGTATACAGTTGCAGTACCAATCGGATTGCCGTTATTTTTAAAGCATTCGCAGACATCTCCCGCGGTAAAATGCGAGCCGGAGGTGTTTTTTAAATAAGAGATCAATTCCTCCCTTTGTTTTGTTTTGTATTTTGGAGCCATATATCTCTCCTCTCTATAATAAGAAATATCTCAAAATCCAAATTGATTAGAATACATTTAAAATAATATTTCCGGTATAGAAATAATTCGTAAATCATATCCGGTTAAGAAATATTTCTAATAGGAAAAAACAAATTTGAAAATCGTTCTCAATTCTAGCACGTGAAGTCATGTTTGTCAAATAATATCAGGCTGCCAAACCCCTCAATTCTTTATTTATAATTATAAATTATAATTTTTGATTTATAATTAAATTTATATTTTAATTGTAATAGCATATCTTGTATGGAAACTTTAGATAAAACACAAGTAAAAAAAATAAATAATAAAAAAATTAAATTTTCCCTTGCATTATCGAAAAATCTGTAGTACAATGGGTGACGCTGTGACATGATAGCGAAGATGCATGAGGTTGCTGACTGGCGGTGACGTCTTTCAGGTTTTTATGCGGAGCGAATGTCAAGTTGCAAAATTGGCGACAAGTCACTGTATATTATTTTCTGTAATTAAATAACAGATAAGACGGATGGTCTGCGATAATATGTAGAAAAATCCTCTTAATCCACGAAATTCGGTTGAGTTTTGATGGAAAAACGAGGTTTTTATATATGTAGATGCATGACACACCCGGATAAGTGTACAGTCACCACTTGTTTCGTTAAAACAAAGCAGGATTTTGATAATTCATTACTATCAGAAGATATACCTGCAATAATACGAATAGGAGGCGGCTTTTTTTATGGCTAAGAATGTAATGAGAATAATCCTTAAGGCTTATGATCACAATCAGATTGACCGCGCAGCCGGAAAGATTGTTGAGACAATTAAGAGATCAGGCGGAAAGGTTTCAGGACCTGTACCTCTTCCTACTAAGAAGGAAGTTGTAACAATTCTTCGTGCTGTTCATAAGTATAAGGATTCAAGAGAGCAATTCGAGCAGAGAACTCATAAGAGAATCATCGATATTGTTAGTCCAAGTCAGAAAGTACTTGATGTATTACAGAAGATGGAAGTTCCATCAGGCGTTAGCGTATCAATTAAGAACATAGCAAAATAATAACGCCAAATTAATTTCGAATGTATGATTTCAGGGCGCTGACAGTGTTACATATTCTGATGATGTTGGCATTGGATAAGAAATGTAACTTCAATCCACGACTGT
This sequence comes from Lachnospiraceae bacterium, assembly GCA_024691065.1. Classification (GTDB taxonomy): domain Bacteria; phylum Bacillota; class Clostridia; order Lachnospirales; family Lachnospiraceae; genus JAEEJA01. The sequence continues at coordinate 4,244 of JAILOA010000083.1, forward strand.
TAATCCACGAAATCCGCTACATATAATAACTTAGGAGGAAAACCTACGATGAAGAAAGCTATTTTAGCTACAAAGGTCGGAATGACACAGATCTTTGACGAGAAGGGAGTATTAACTCCTGTAACTGTCCTTCAGGCTGGTCCTTGTTATGTAACACAAATAAAGACTGATGAAGTAGACGGTTATAGCGCTGTTCAGGTAGGCTTTGTTGACAAGAAAGACAAGGTTACTACAAAAGATGCAGCAGGCAACAAGCAGGTTGCCAGAGCCCATGGCGTAAACAAGCCACAGCAGGGACATTTTAAGAAAGCCGGATTAGAAGAAGGCAAGAGGTATCTGAAGGAATTCAAGTTTGAGAATGCTGACGAGTATGAATTAGGTCAGGAAATCAAAGCTGACATTTTTGCAGCAGGTGATAAGATTGACGCAAGCGGCATTACAAAAGGTAAAGGTTTCCAGGGTGCTATCAAGAGACACGGTCTTCACAGAGGACCTATGGGACATGGTTCTAAGTATCACAGACACGCAGGTTCAAACGGTGCATGTTCTGACCCAAGTAAGGTATTCAAGGGTAAGAAGATGGCAGGTCATATGGGATCTGTAACACGTACAATCCAGAATCTTGAGATTGTCAGTGTAGATGCTGAGAAGAACTTAATCCTTATCAAGGGTGCAGTACCGGGACCAAAGAAGTCCTTAGTTGTTATCAAAGAAGCAGTTAAGGGACAGGCTTGATTCTTTTAGAAAGGAGGATATAACAGATGGCTAACGTATCTGTTTACGATATTACAGGCAACGAAGTATCTTCACTTGATTTGAACGACAGCATATTCGGTGCCGACGTTAACGAAAATCTGATGCATAAAGCAGTTGTTCTTCAGCTCGCTAACAAGCGTCAGGGTACACAGAAGGCTAAGACACGTTCTGAAGTATCAGGTGGTGGAAAGAAGCCTTGGAGACAGAAGGGAACAGGTAATGCAAGACAGGGTTCCACAAGATCTCCACAGTGGAGAGGTGGCGGAGTTGTATTCGCACCGGTTCCAAGAGATTACTCTTTCAAGATGAACAGAAAAGAGAAGCAGGGTGCAATCAAATCAGCGCTTTCTTCAAGAGTAAATGAAGAGAAGTTCGTTGTTATTGATTCAATCGCATTTGATGAAGCTAAGACAAAGAATGTAGCAAACATGGTTAAGGCTTTTAAGGATAAAGAAATTGTTAAGACTCACAAAGCTCTTATCGTACTTGAAGGTATGAGCAAGGAAGAGAGAGGAGTACTCGCTAAGGGTGCTGAATCAATCGAGGATGTACAGAAGGTTGTAGATGCTGTAGAGAGCCGTAAGGAAAAGAATGGTGTTGTACAGCTTGCAGCAAGAAACATTCCGGATGTAAGAACAATTTCATCAGATGAGCTCAGTGTTTATGACATTTTAAAATATGATACAGTTATCATTGAAAAGGAAGCTGTAGCTAAGATAGAGGAGGCGTATGCATAATGGCAGATTTAAAATATTATGACGTTATACTTAAGCCAATTATAACAGAAAAGTCAATGGCTCAGAATGAATTCAAATGTTACGCTTTCCTTGTTAATCCACTCGCTAACAAGAGTCAGATTAAGGAAGCTGTTGAGAAAATGTTCGACGGAGTTAAGGTAAAGAAAGTAAATACACTTAATGCACCTGGTAAGAACCGTCGTCGTGGTAGAATCATGGGTACAACAGCTAAGACAAAGAAAGCTTATGTAACACTTACAGAGGACAGCAAGGATATTGAAATCTTTGAAGGGCTCTAAAA
>JAILOA010000118.1 GCA_024691065.1 Lachnospiraceae bacterium
CCCTTAAGAAGCGCTGCAAACGGGCTCTCGTCATGATCTTCAGCTTTATTTGCTCTGTATTCCTCCGGTACTTCGTAGGTTTCCTCTTCCTTCTCAGGCTCGTCTTCCTTGAGTGCCTTAATGCTGAGGGAAATCCTTTCACCATCAATCTTTAATATCTGAGCCTTCACGGTCTCACCAAGCTTAACAGCTTCTTTCGGAGACTTTATGAATTTATTTGTAATCTGGGAAATGTGGCAAAGGCCCGTAAGTCCCTCACCTATATTAATAAATACACCGTAAGACTCCATTCTTTCGATTGTTCCTTCAACTACATCTCCTATCATCAAACGACCGATTTTCCTGGTCTTCTCAGCTAATGCTCTCTCCTTTTCAATCATACTTGCAGAAAGCACAAGCTTCTGTTTTTCCTTATCAGCTGTTATAATTACCGCTGAAACAGTCTTTCCTATGAACTTGCTTGTATCCTCGACATATTCAAGCGCTAATTGAGAAGCCGGAATAAATGCGCGAATTCCCTTTACATATGTGATAACACCGCTAGGTACATCGTCCTGAATCTTAACCTCAAATACAGTTCCATCTTCCATATCTTCCTTAAGCTCGTCCCAAATGACAACCTTGGTTGCTCGTCTTATAGAAAGCCTTACGTGTCCTTGAGAATCCTCAGGATTTGTAACCATAGCTTTAACAACATCGCCCACCTTTACGTCCTGCTTAATTGAAAACATAGGGTCATCGCTACATTCTGCCAAAGGAATAATGCCATCAGTGTAATAGTTGAGGTCTACGGTAAGCTCAGTGTCTGAAACACCAATAACTGTAACGCTCATTATATCCCCTTCGTTCAAAGTCTTAAAAGATCTGTCCAAATCGTGTTCAAAATCTTTCATGGTTTTCTCTTCACTCATTTTTTCTTCCTCCCATAATTTATTAGTTCTTTCAAGTACCGAATTTAATTCCGGAAGAAAATATTCCGGTTGTGATTCACTACTTATCCCTGAACGCTTTATAGTGTTCAATTCAGACCCAACATCATACTGAATGTTTGGGAATAGTTCTGCGTTCAAAATCTAACAATAATTCTATTACAATTTGGAATTTAGTGCAACCTTTTATACAATTTCATTTTTTTGCATCAGACACATTAAAATTGTGCAAATTCTTGCATAATAAAAGCCACTTATATAAGGCTACATTCTTATTTAAGTGACTTTAGATTAACAAATATAATTTAATATAAAATGCAGTATTTATTTTGAAATCTCAACTTTTTCTATCATTAAATTATAATCATTCACGTAAGCATTTTCAGCGATGGTTAAATCATCTACAACCAGCATAGTGAAAATCACATTTTGGGCTGTCTTGTATCCTGTTATCATCATACAGGCATTCTCTGCCCCATTAACCTTATAATTAATGGAATAGCCCTGTATTCCGTCAATCTTGATTGTCTTCTCATCCGTAATATCATCATTCGTGACTGCATATCCATATAATTCCGGAATATCCTTGATCATGCGTTTCATTTTATTAAAATTGCACTTAATGAAACTACAAGAAAATGCCAATGAGGCCGCCTCGGTTTTTTTTGCCGGATACAGTTGCAACTGGTCCCCGGAAACCGATTTTTTATCAAAATATACCGGAACCATAAAGTTGATTCCCTTGTATTTTACATTTTTAGTTTCTACACTAAAACTATCTTCATTTATATTTGAATTACTTTCTCCATCCTTATTATCCGTTGAATCGCCATTAGAATCGGCTGCCGCATCATCCGAATCGGCTTTGTTATCGGCGTTCGCTGAGTTTTCGGAATTTGTATTGCCGATATTTTCCGAGGTCACTGCATTTTTATTCTTATTCTTGTTCTTTTTTCCGCCGTCGTCTGAACTTCCCGAAGCAATAAATATCATTACAAACACCCATATTATTGTTATTAAAATCAACTTAAACTTATTTGACAGACTTTTATTTCTATAAATAAGCACAGTTAACGGAATCGGGAAAAAGCATATCCATCCAAGTATCCATAGCCATATAGGCGCACTGCTTTTTTCCTGAATCGTGCTTTTATCTTCGCTGATAGTCCAGGTATTCCCGCAGTTTTCGCACATACCGACAGTTTTGTAGGTGACCTGCGCGGTCTCCCGAACCTGCTTTCTCCTGCCCTTAACACTTGAGTTTTGGTTGATGGTGCTGGTATTTTCCTCCCTGTTAAATTTGATTTTGTCGCTTCCGCACTTTGGACACATCGCCCTGTTTGCATCTTTTACTTCCTCTTTTTCAATCGGAGTAACGATAGAGCCGCAGTATTCACATTTTGTAGATGTGTCTTTTATTGAAGCCCCACAAAATTCGCATTTCATAATGTCACTTCCTTTCTTTGATATTTGAAAATGTTACTTATATGTCGAATTTGGCAATCGTTGATTTCAAAGGTTTTTTCAATGAATTTCAGCAATCATTGATTTCTCATAAAAAGTAACTAATTATTTCAGTTAGGAATATCATACAACTTATTCATTTCGGGTTATAAAAATGGATTCCGGCCGGGACGAATTATCATATTTCAGCCAATTTAAGCTTAAAATTCTTGATTTATCTGATATTTTTCCAAAAACAGTTTTTTTC
>JAILOA010000135.1 GCA_024691065.1 Lachnospiraceae bacterium
AATTCTCTCTTAAAGATGAAGGAAATCTGGAATTATATGTATAGCGAATTTCCTGAAAATACCAAGGAAATAAAGGCGATTCGTAAAACAAAGAGAATGTCTGAATTGGTGAATAATGCAAATAAAATTTTAAAATATGATACAAAAAATATATCAAAATTTTTGTTGTAAATTATATAGTCATATTTAGAAAATAAATTAATCAGAGATTGTGTTTAAGATTATTTACTCTTTACAATCTTAGTATTTTCACATATAATATAAATATGTTTGGACGTTTTTATAACGACTTAATGAAGGAGGTTTTTTAGCGTGCTCAGTGTCGGTAACTTAAAGCTGGGTGATGGAATGCCTAAGATTTGTGCGTCTATAACCGAGGAAGATAAAAAATCAGTATTAGCATCTGCAGATATTATGATTCAAAAAAGGGTGGATCTGGTTGAATGGAGATTGGATTATTTTAAGGATTTGGATGATCCCGCAATTATGGATGAGACATTAAAGAGACTTCATAAGGCTTTAGGTAAGATGCCCCTTGTTGTGACCTACAGGACCGAAAATGAAGGGGGGCTTGGCAAGTATTCGGTGGAGGAGTACAGAGAACTACTTCTCAATATTTCCAAGAGCGAATTTGTGGATATAGTTGATTTTGAAGTTTTTAATGATAGAAATAGTTCAGATGATATAAAGGATTTTATTGAAAACGGAAATATTAGTAATGATGCTTTTGATTTTATTTCCAGGTTAAGGGAGAATGCTCTTGTGATAGGTTCTTATCACAATTTTGATTCTACTCCTGACAGGATAACAATCGAGGCAATACTAAAAATTCAGGATCTGTTAGAGTGTGATATTTTAAAGATAGCAGTTATGCCGGGGAATGATGCGGATGTCGTTGCCTTGATTAATGCTGTAAATGAAGTATATGTTCATGGTACCAAGAGGCCTATTATAGCTATGTCAATGGGCGGAATAGGTGCAGTGAGCAGAATCATCGGAGAGACATTCGGATCGGCAGTTACATTTGCAAGTGTAGGACAGGCAAGTGCGCCCGGACAGATTGAAGCTATGAGATTAAGAGGGATGCTTGAGAATTTGCATTCTTTGAGAATTTAGAAAAGGGGCGAAGAACAATGAAAAAATTAACCGGTCATATATTTTTGATTGGCTTTATGGGAGTCGGTAAGTCCTCAGTTTCTCATGAATTAAGCAGAAAGATTGAGAAATCCGAGATTGATACCGACAAATATATAGAGGAAGTATTGAAGATGTCTATACCTGAAATCTTTGAAAAAAAGGGTGAAGCATACTTCAGACAGTGCGAATCCAAGATTTTACTCAGGATTTCACAGCTTTCACCGAGAGTTATATCCTGTGGTGGCGGCTTTGTAATGAATGAGATGAATGTAAAGAAGATGAAAAGGATGGGTACCATTATTCTCTTAAAGGCATCTCCTGAGACGATTTATGAAAGAGTCAAGGACTCAACGGACAGACCGCTTTTGAACGGAAATATGAATGTTGAATATATAGCCGAGCTTATGAAACAGAGAATGCCTGTTTATGAAAATGCAGCGGATGTAATTATCGAGACCGATGGTCTTACACCGAATGATGTTGCTCAAAAAATAGATAGGCTTGTGTGATTATAGCTTGAATTTATTTTGATATTCGTGTACAATATATGTGATTATTTTTCTTAGGAGGATTTTTTTGAAATGGTATCAGCAAATGATTTTAGAAACGGACTTACAGTAGAAATTGAAGGCAATGTTTACCAGGTAATCGAATTCCAGCATGTAAAACCGGGTAAGGGTGCTGCTTTCGTACGTACCAAGCTTAAGAACATTAAGAGTGGTGGTGTTACAGAACGTACATTCCGTCCTACTGAAAAGTTTGAGAATGCTCATATTGATAGAAATGAAATGCAGTATTTATACAAGGATGATATGTATCATTTTATGAATACAGAGAACTTTGAGCAGATTGATATGACAGATGATCAGGTTGGCGATTCTATGAAGTTTGTTAAAGAGAATGAAATGGTTAAGATGCTTTCACATGCAGGTGAAGTATTCGCTATCGAACCACCGATTACTGTTGAGCTTGAAGTTACCGAAACTGAGCCGGGTGTTAAAGGAGATACAGCTACAGGTGCTACAAAGCCTGCTATTGTTGAGACAGGTGCACAGGTATTGGTTCCATTATTCGTTAATACCGGAGATGTTATTGTAATCGATACACGTACAGGTGAGTATTCAAAGCGCGTTTAATGTTATTATTATGATTTTTATGCCGGTTATTGTAGGTTTATATATTTACTATAACCGGTTTTTTTTGCTATAAAGATATATATTTTTTGAAAGGAAATGTTATGGATTACGGTTTGATAGGATATCCTTTGGGACACAGTTTTTCAAAGGAAATACATGAATCTCTTACGGATTATACTTATGATATACATGAGATAGAAGAGAAGGATCTGGAAGCATTTATGACCGGAAAAGAATTTAAGGCGATAAATGTTACCATACCTTATAAACAGAAGGTTATTCCTTATTTAAGCGAGTTAGATGATAATGCCAAATTAATCGGTGCCTGCAATACAATAGTAAATAAGGATGGAAAGCTTATAGGTCACAATACCGATTTTTCGGGCTTTGAATATATGATTGAAAAACACGGATGTGATGTATCGGGTAAAAAATGTGTCGTTCTCGGAGACGGCGGCGCATCCAAAGCAGTTGTTGCTGTTTTAAGAAAGCATAATGCAAGTGAGGTTATTATTGTTGATATAAGGAAGACCGAGACTTCCATAACCTACGAGGAGTGTTTTGAAAAGCATACCGATGCGGAGGTTATAGTAAACTGCAGTCCGGTAGGTATGTATCCTAAGGTTGATAATTCTCCGGTGGATTTAACACGCTTCCCGAAGTGTACTGCGGTATTTGATGTTATTTATAATCCATTGGAAACACGTCTTACAGCACAGGCTAAAGAGCTTGGAATGGTAGGAGTTACGGGCCTTGAGATGCTTGTTGCACAGGCTGTATATGCGGTACAGTTTTTCCTTGATACAGAGATTCCTAAGGAAAAAATAGATGAGGTTTATAAGAAAATATATGCTGAGAAGGTAAACCAATAGGATTTACCGGATTCTATTGAAAAACAGATATATTTTGATATTAAAAATTATTGATATGATAGATATTGATATTATTGATTTTTGATATTATTGATTTAGGATATTATTGATTTTTGATATCGGAACGGATCGGAGGTATTTATGGGTAAGACAGAGTATAAGGAAAAGAAGGCTGAAAGCTTAGAATTAAGCGTAGATAACAGTGAATTCGGTGAGGTTAAGATTTCATCCGAGGTAATTGCTACAATTGCAGTACATGCTGCAATGGAGGTTGACGGAGTAGTAGGTACGGTAGGAGGAATCAAAAATGATCTTATAAGTCGTCTTGGAGTGAAGAATGAAGGAAAAGGTGTTAGGGTTGTTTTTGTAAATGATAAGCTTGAGATTACTATTTTGGTAAATGTAGCTTATGGCAAGAAAATTCCTGAAATATCTAAGGAAACACAGACTAAGATTAAAGAAAAAATAGAATATATGACAGGTCTTGAGGTTAATAAGGTTAATGTTCGTGTTGCCGGTGTAACCTATACCGATTCGGTTAGCGAATAAAGTCACGTTGGAGGTCGTTTTGAACAGAGCAGAATTTAGAGAAAACCT
>JAILOA010000163.1 GCA_024691065.1 Lachnospiraceae bacterium
ATTAATATAAATCATCCGATTGCCATATACAAATATATAATTAGATAATTATATTAATTTAAAATAATTGAAAACATTCTTAAAATTATAATAATGTACCGCCGTAACTATAGAACGCTGAGCAAGCTCCTTCACTGGATACCATACATGCTCCTACCGGATTATCAGGTACGCAAACCTTACCGAATAACGGACATTCCATCGGTTTAATTTTACCCTGAAGCACGTCACCACAGCGGCATCCCCTTGATGAACCCGGTTCCATATCCGGAATATTATATTTCTTCTTTGCATCAAAATCAGCATATTTATCCCTGAGGCATAATCCCGAAGCCGGAATAACACCGATGCCACGCCAGTTTGCGTCACATTCCTCCATAAATTCATTAATCATTTCAACAGCCTTCGGGCTACCCTCGTCTCTTACAACCCTAGGATAACAATTCATATAAAAGCCCTTATTACTTGAAGAATCTGTCTTATTCTGAATGTAACCTTTAACCCCAAGTGCAAGCGCTGTGACAAGTTCACTTGGTGTAAATCCTGCAATTACGCCGCTTACACCTTCCTCTGCAAGTTCCCTGCATATTCCGGTTCCTGTAATTGCATGCACATGCCCCGGATAAAGATACATATCAGTGCTGTCCTTCATTGCCTTATAAGCCCCCGGCATGGTTTTATTAGCCGCAAGTAATGAAAAGTTCTTTAAACCGAGTGCAGCTGCCTTCTTTACAGCAAGGCAATCTGCAGGCGTTGTTGTTTCAAATCCAACAGACAAAAATACAACTTCCCTGTCAGGATTATTTTCAGCTATTTCAACTGCATCCATAGGCGCATAAACAGTTTTAACAGCTTTTCCCTCAGCCTTTGAAACCGCAAGACTTTTCCTACTGCCCGGAACTCTGACCAAATCTCCAAATGTACAAACTATAACATCATTGTCAGCAAGATAAATTGCCTCATCCATATATGTCATCGGCGTTACACAAACCGGACATCCCGGACCGGAAATAAGATTTATCTTCGGAGACAATATATTTCTTATACCATTTCTAAAAATTTCATGAGTATGAGTTCCGCAAACCTCCATTATATTTACGGTTTCACCATCATAATTTTTCAAAAATTCAATTGATTCATTTTGCATATTAAAAAGCCCCTTCCAACAAATCATTTGTTTCTGATATATCATCATCAGTGATTTTTGCTATTGCAATTCCCGCATGTACCATAACATAATCTCCCGGCTCCAAATCGTCAATAAATTCAGCACTTACATCTCTTCTGGCTCCGGAAGCATCGACTGTTGCAATGCCCTCATTAATTTTTACAACCTTTGCTGATAATCCAACACACATAGTAATTCCTCCATTTCATTTGATTAAAATTCATAAGTAAATTTTTATATAATAGTTAACAATTCTAACTATTTTATAATTATTGGTAATTATTGGTAATTATTATTATTTTTACAATTGTTGACAGTTAATAATTAATTATACAATTGTTGACAGCTAATAATTAATTATACAATTGTTGACAGATCTTATTTATTTTTAAAATTATTGACAAATCCATACAAAGCCTGACCAAGCCCGATTCCACCGTCATTAGGTGGCACAAGCGAATGTATTAACACCTTTAAATCCGCCCTTTGAAGCCCATCTTTCACAAGCTTTAAAAACAATTTATTTTGAAAAACTCCACCTGACAATGCTACATTGTAAACCTCATATTTTCTGGAAATCTCCAATGTTTTTTCAATCGTAAACATTGCCAAAAGATAATGGAATTCAAATGCAAGCCTCTCTTTTAAAACCTCATCCATAACATTTGTTTTAAGCACCTCAGATACTAAATATTTAAAGATATCATTGGTGTTATCAATCTTAATTTCACCATTTTTTGTGAAATACTTTGCTATTTCATCATTTTCAGTAAAATAAATTGTTGTTTCATCAAAATTTTTGCTGTTTTTAATAATATAATTTTCTGCATAATATTGAAGTCTTATTGCTGCTTCGCCCTCAAACGTAGAGACTTTTGTAATCCCCAGCAGTGCAGCAACCCCGTCAAATAGCCTCCCGACACTCGTGGTCTTAATGCTGTTCATATGGTTATTGTACATAAATCTAAGGGCTTTAAGGTCATTTTCATCTGTTAAATGTAGCTTAAGAAGTATATCATCCGCTTCATTATCATCAAATAGATCAAACATACAGGCAGCTGCAATCCTGTAGCCCTCTCTGGAACATCGGTCACCACCGAGTAAATTAAATGAACTGATACTTGCGACCCGTTCAAAACCATTCACATCCGAAAGCAGAAATTCGCCTCCCCAAACAGTTCCGTCTTCACCGAAACCTGTCCCGTCAAAGGAAATTCCGATAACCTTATCATTAAAATCATTCTCAGCCATACACGATAAAATATGTGCATAATGGTGCTGAATCTTTATTAACTCTATATTTCTCTTTTTAGCAAATTCCTCTGCCAGCATAACCGAATTATAATTTGGATGCATATCACAAACAACCCTTGTAATCTCACATTCCAAAAGCTTCTCCATCTTCTCGATGCTTTCTTCCAAAACCTCGATGCTTCTAATATCCGACAAATCTCCGATATATGAAGAAGGATAAAACAAATTATTAATTCCTATGCAAAATGTATTCTTAAGTTCACCACCAATTCCCAGTACAGCAGGTTGTTTATGATGAGATTCTCTGTTTGGTTTTTCGGCATCATCCACGATTTCCGATGAAATATTTTCGGATTCATCCACGTTTTCCGATGAAATATTTTCGGCTTCATCGATATTTTCCGATGAAATATTTTCGGATTCATCCATTATCTCAAATTCCGTGAGCATAAACGGCAAAGGTGCATAACCTCTTGAACGCCTTACCATATAAGGCTTTCCATCAAAGAAATCCATTACTGTATCATCAGTTCTGATATTTATATCACGATTATTTGATAAAATATAATCAGTGAAATCATAAAGTTCACTGATAACCTCATCTTCATTGTGACAAATCGGGGCTCCCGATACATTTCCGCTTGTGGCAACAAGAATATCAGGCATCAGCTTAGAAATCTCATCGTCACTTTCAAACAAAAGCAAATGAACCGGCGCATACGGAAGCATCACACCAACTGTATTATTGTATTCGGAAATGTTATCTGCAAGCTTACTTTTCGTTACATTTCCGTTATCTTTATTATCATATTCCGAAACATTATTATAATCCGAACGATTGCTTTCCAAACAATTTCCGTTATCTTTATTATCATATTTCGAAACAACATTTGAAACTGATTGATTGCTTTCCGAACTATTTCTATTATCTTTATTATCAAATCTCAAAACATCATTTGAATCTAAGTAATTGCTTTCTAAACCTTTTTTTATATCTACATTTTCAAATTCCGAAACATTATTTAGATCTGAGTAATCACTTTCAGAACCCTTCTTTTTATTTAAAAGAAGTATCGGCTTTTGATGTCCGCAAAGAATCTTTTCCTGCTCCTCGCTAAGTATGCACTCCCTTTTAACAGTCTCCTCATCCTTCATCATTACCGCAAAAGGCTTAAACGGTCTGTTTTTAAGAGTCCTCAGTCTCTTAACCGCATCCCTGTTAGTAGCATCACAAATCAAATGATAACCACCAATTCCTTTAACGGTAATAATTTTTCCGTCAATAATCTGCCGTTTTGCTTCCCTGATAGCTGCGAGACCTGTATGAGTGCGTTCTCTCGTATCCTTATCCAGCAGATATACCGAAGGCCCGCATTCATTACAGCAAACAGGTTGCGCATCAAATCTCCTGGTTTCTTTATTATGATATTCTTCATCGCAAAAATCGCACATCTTAAACTTCTTCATAGAAGTTCTTTCGCGGTCATAAGGAAGACTGTCCAAAATAGTAAGCCTCGGACCACATGAAGTACAATTTATAAACGGATGTAAATATCTCTTATTTCCTTTTTCATAAAGCTCTTTTTTACATTCATCACAAATTGCTATATCCGGTGAGATAAATATTTCTCCGGCAGTTTTTGAGCTTTCAATAATAGAAAATTTATTCAGAAAGTCATGTAGCTTTTCAATCTTCATAACCATTATTTTAAGGATTACTGCGCGGACCGGAGGTTTATTTTTGATTAAATCCACAAAATAATCAACCGCATCCTTCGTTCCCTCGGCAAAAACCTCCACATAAGGACCCCTGTTACTTACGGTCCCGGTAATTCCGGCTTTATTTGCATGCCTTGTAACCGTCGGCCTGAATCCGACTCCCTGAACAATTCCATATATTTTTATATGATAAAGTTCTAAATCTTTCATTTGAATTTCCTTACTTTAATTCTTACCAATAACTATATAATATAATTATATGATTACAAATTTATGTTATATAAATATAATTAACCAATCTATAATCCTGCATTAATATGTGAACCGTTTTTTTATAACAAAATTAAATATACAACTTATTATCCCGATACCGCAAAATGCTTAATA
>JAILOA010000231.1 GCA_024691065.1 Lachnospiraceae bacterium
GGACGCCAGCGGAGATTCTTCATCCTTGAATTTCTCACCCATATATTCAAATAAATCCATATTTTTATCCTTATTTTAACTTGTACTTGTAAATCAACAATTCGCAATCATATTTATTTTACTTTGCGATTTCCAATGTGCTCACATACTTTGCAACTAACAATGTACCAACATACCTTGCAGCTTCCAATGTGCCCACATACCTTGCGGCTTCCAATATACTCTACTCATCCGAAACTGCGATATCAAGCTCACAAAGCTCTTCCACAACCGCTCTCGAAGCTGACATCTCACTCATGCTCTTAACAAACCATTCAGCCCTGTCCATCGCTACATTTACGGTAAATACAACTTCACCTGCGTAAGCCGTATCTACTATCTCGAGATTATTCTGCTCGATGAAATATTTAATTTTTTCACTCAGGTTGTAACCCACAGTCACCTTGAACTGCTTGCCGGCCTCCATACGAAAAATTATCGCATTCTCAACAGCCTCCTTCGCCGCCTGCGAGTATGCCCTGGTAAGCCCTCCGGTCCCCAAAAGCACCCCACCGAATATTCTGGTAACTATTATAAATGTATCGATCAGACCGTTTCCGTCAATCACCTCGAGTATAGGCCTTCCGGCAGTTCCCTGCGGCTCACCGTCGTCGGCGGCACGTACCTTTTCTCTGGCCTTTCCGATTACATATGAATAACAATAATGTCTAGCATCCGGAAATCTCTTTTTTTCCGCTGCAATTATCTTATTAACATCCTCTTCGGAATTAACACTCCAAACCGAAGAATAAAACTTTGATTTCTTTTCAACCACAAGTGCTTCTCCGGCGGGAGCTTCTCTCCCGTCCTTAATGCTGTTTCTAACAGTATTGAAGGTCATAATTTGTTCTTCCCTTCTATTATCAAACTTCCCGTCTGTTCTTCACATGGGTTTCTGTCAGGCTTCCCATCCGTTCTTCACGTCGGGTTTCTGTCAGGCTTCCCGTCTGTCTTTCCGTCGGGTTTCTGTCAAACTTCCCGTCTGTTCTTCACATCGGGTTTCTGTCAGGCTTCCCGTCCGTTCTTCACATCGGGTTTCTGTCAGGCTTCCCGTCTGTCTTTCCGTCTTTCCCCTGTGGCTTCCGTTTAGCCATCATCTTAGTATAGTTCATCTGCGCAGATAAGGAGCATACCGCCCCAACCAAAACCATTAAGTAAAATGTAATTCCCCTGCTTATAAGCATCGAGGAAATAGCATTTTTCTTACTGATAAACTTATTAAAAATAGTAACGTAAAAGCCTTCGTTAACACCGGCACCACCCGGAACCGGAATGATATCTATACAAACTGCTATTAGACTCTGTAAAATTATAGTATGCACTATGTCAATAGTATTAACATTAAGTGCTATAAGTGAAAACCAGGTTATGGAAAAATAAGCTATCCTCTGAATCACCGTAATCACAAGAACTTTCGCAGTCAGAAGATAATTCTTACCGACATATTTAGAACATTCCGCATAAGTATCAAGATGCTTTTCCAGGCTCTCTTTAAATTTTTTCTCCTTCTTAACAAGTTTGAATTTCTTTAATAACCAGGTAGCAACTCCCGTAAGCCATTTGACACCATTAGTCCAAAATATAACAATTACGGATATGGCAATTCCCAGAAGATTAACTATAATTCCCAGAAAATAAAGCCATGTATTACCTCCCAGAGTTCTGAAAATAAAGTCTCTGAAAAATATCAAAAAACCGACTTGAATGACCAACAAAGAGGTCTTAAACATTGTAGTCCAAAACAATAGCGTTACACTGCTCATTCCAATCGAGATATTGTCACCTCTCATATAAAATACCTGCATTGGTTGCCCACCGCCTGCAGATGGTGTAATCGCATTAAAAAAATAACCGACAAATGTCAATCTCAAATTCTTGAGATATGATAGCTTCCCTCCAAACTCCCTAAGAGTTATATAAGTTGAAAGAGATTGTAACATGAAATTTACAAATACCATAACTATCGCAAGAAACAAGAAGCTAAATTTTGCATTTCTGACTAACCTGATAATTTCATTGATATCCTGTCCCTTCAGTATGATATAAAATGCTGCGCCGATTAGAACAAGCATCACGAATACATTTATTATATAAGCCTTTTTATTGTTCAAAATCGTTTTCCTTTCTATGTGATATCAATTATCCCACAACACATTTTCTTACCATTTCGGGGCAGCCTATCCTCACAGATGTCTGCAGTAGCATACATTTTTACCAAGGCAGCCTATCCTCACAGATGTCTGCAGTAGCATACATCTTTACCAAGGCAGCCTATCCTCATTTTGTACCCTTCTCCAACCGAAGCTTGTCAAAAAAATCCGACAAAACTTCCGAGCACCTGTCCTCTAATAAACCTCGAATCGTAAACGGAGCATGATTAAATTTCCCGACATGCAATAAATCCACCACACTCCCTACACAACCGGCCTTACCGCTCATCGCTCCTATGTAAACCTCGGAAATGCGGGACTGAATAATCGCTCCGGCACACATTTGACAAGGCTCAAGCGTAACATACATAGTTGCATTGTCAAGTCGCCAATCCTCAAGCTTTTTACAAGCCTTCCTTATGCAAATAATTTCAGCGTGCTCAAGAGCAGACTTAAGCTTATTTCTTTTATTGTAAGAACGTGCGATAATCTCCCCGTCCATCACAATCACACAGCCGATTGGAACATCCCCATTCTTCGCTGCCTTCCGGGCCTGCACTAAAGCCTCCTTCATAAAATGCTCATGTATGGTTTTATTTGCCTTAAAATCTTTAATCCGCCTCACATCATCAGGTTTATATTTTTTCCTAAGACTCTCCTCCTCGAGCGCCTCCACCTCGTCGATATGAAGATTTATACTACTTTTCATATATTATCTTTCTGTCGGTTTGATTTTAAAATCCCGAATAATCTCCGTCAAACAAAATCAAACCTTCTTTACTCCAATTTGATTCGACCCATTCAAGCCTATTTAAACCTGCCTACAGACAACCAAACCTTCTTTACTCCAATTTGATTCGACCCATTCAAGCCTATTTAA
>JAILOA010000236.1 GCA_024691065.1 Lachnospiraceae bacterium
TACGGGCTTTAATAAGGTAGATGGCAAGTATGTATATACCCTGGAAAACATAAAGCATACAGATACAGTAAGCATAAAGGAAACAACATACGATGTTCCGGGTTATGAATGCGTAAGCGTATCATATGATATAACATCAGGCGGTACTTCACTTGAATCAGGAAGTGCAAAGGGCCTGGCAGTAACAGTAACGGGACTTGACGGCAAGGATGCTGACGTAGCATTGGCAGATACTTACATAGCAAAGCCTGGTAAGATTGTAATTACAAAGACCATCGGAGGACTTGTAACAGAAAGTGATAAGAATAACTTAAGCTTTGAAGTTACAAATACAAAGACAGGTACAACAGAAACTATAAAGATAACAGATGAGCGCTTCAAGGTTGATAATAATGGTGTATATACACTTGAGCTTGATAAGGTGAATGGCGAAGCTATAGACGGAACTGCAGAATATACCGTTAAGGAAGTTAATTTCGCAATAACAGGCTACGAGGTAGTGGAAGCATCATATACATTAACCAATGGAGATGGCTCAACAGCAAACGGAAAGGCAGAAAAGACAGATACGTCAATTACAGCCAAGGTTAAGACCGGAAATGACGGAACTTCAACTGTTAATTTCCTGGATGAATATGAGAAGGTTGGTAAGATAATTATTACTAAGACTATTAAGGGCAGCGTATCGGAAGAGGAAGCTAAAGGTGCACTTAAGTTCACTGTTACAAAGACAAGTGAAGGTTCAAATCCTGAGATTACAAATCTTACTCTTAAGGACTTCACAAAGAATAGTGACGGAACCTATACTTATATCATCGATAAAGTAAAGAAGACAGATACATTTACAATTACCGAAACAGATTATGACGTAGACGGTCACTTAATCACAAGCTTAACAAATACAGTTAACGGAACAACTTCGGAAGGTAATACCACAACACTTCAGGGTACAACAGGAGAACAGACGGTTGACTTTGAGGATGTTTATGAAAAAGACCAGGGAATGCTGCATTTTACAAAGGTCGGAGATTATACCGAGGATGTGGCGGATGCCGAGACGCTGCTTCCGATTGCGGGTGCCGAATTTGCGGTTTACAAGATAGATGATACTGCAAATGCATTGATGACCGCAGTGAGCGATACTAATGGTGTGGTTAAGTTTGAAGGACTAAAGACCGGCAAGTACATAGTGAAGGAAACCAAGACGATTGAAGGCTTTATCCTTGATACAACTGTTTATTATGCAAATGTTACGACCTCTGAGTTTGAGGGACTTACATTAGCGGATGGCAGCAAGGTGGCTGATAACAAGCTTGTTAATGCTCACGAAAAAGGAACTATTTCCCTTAAGAAGGTTAATGAATCCAATACGGATCAGACTCTTGCAGATTCAACCTACGGACTTTACAGGGTTGTAAGTGCTCCTGCCGGAGAAGGAGATGATCAGGAGGTACTTGTAGCTACAGCAACAACTGACAGCCAGGGAATGATTACATTTAACGGAGTTCTTACTGATACTGACTATGTAATTAAGGAACTTAAGGCGCCGGATGGATATTATGTATCTGAATTGCCTATTACAGTTCAGGTAAGCGTTGATAATAACGGAAATTCAACTCTTCAGCTTATGAATTCCGGTATGTCAGACGGCAAGGCGACTGTATTCTTAAATGAAAGCGGAGAGCTTGTATGGCTTGAGCCTGAGGTTGTTACTTCAATCAGTAAGGTGGATAGCGACGGTAAATATGTACCGGGTGCTAAGCTTCATATAGAAGATATGAGTGGAAATAAACTTCAGGAATGGACTTCATCAGAGCAGGCAGAGACATTGACAGCATCTCTTGTAGCCGGCGAAACATATAAGTTAGTAGAGGACGAGGCTCCTGAGGGATATAAGATAGCAGATCCTGTTGAGTTTGCAGTATCATTAGAGCAGGGTCCTGGAAAGGAAACAGTTGTAACAGTTGAAATGGTAGATGAGAAGGAAGATGCTACCGAGACTGATACACCGGCACCGGAGGAAACTACTGCAGGACCGGAAGAGAGTACACCTGCGGATGCAACAAGTACACCGGAAGAGAGTACACCTGCGGATGCAACAAGCACACCGGAGGAGAGTACACCTGCGGATGCAACAAGTACACCTGTAGGAACAACACCTGCTACAGATTCTGCAACGGTAACGCCATCAACAACTACAAATGTACCTGCAACAGCTACACCTACTGCAGGAATTGCAACAGCTACGCCTGATACGGCAACAGCTACGCCTGAAACAACAAAGAAGCCTAAGAAGAAAAAGGATACATCTACATCTGGCAAAGATGATGGAGATGATGATTCCGACAGTGGCAACGGAAGTGGCAGTAGCGATAACGGCGATAACGGAAGCAGTGACGGAGGCTCATATACAAGTGATTCCGATGGATCACCGCAAACCTCTGATGATACACAAATTCCATTATTATCATTCCTGTTTGCATTATCACTTGCAGGCTTGACAATAACAGGACTTCTTAGAAGAAAGCTTAAAAAGTAGATGGAAGCGTAAAAGAAAGCCGGAATAAGTTTGAAAATAATCAAGAAATATATCCGGAAATGTTAAAATGCATTAGAGAAGCGTAAAAGAAAGCCGGAATAATTTAAAACTATTTAAGAATAAATCCGGAATTGTTAAAATGCATTAGAGAAGCGTAAAAGATACAACCAAATTATGGATTTAGAAAACCCCGATATGTTATTTATGTCGGGGTTTTCTATATGCACCCGGAAGCAATTATTTCAAACGCGGTTGCACCGGGATTTGTTGGTTTTAGGAATTTATCGGATTTTGGAATTCACTGAGTTATAAAGTTCGCCGTGATTTTTCGAATTCATTGAGTCTGAAATTCTACTGTTTCCACCTGTGTTCAAGGAGACTTGATTCTTTACTTTAAATCTTTTACGTGTTAAAATAAGAATATCTTTTTTCGTGGAAAACATATCTAAGGTGAGGTTTATTAACCGATGAGATATATACTACGTGAGTGATGCAATTAAATAACTATATTAACTGATTAATTCGATAAAAATATAAAAATATCGAACCGGTCGGTTATTTTGTAAAGTATAATTTAAAATAAAATTCCGGGGTTAAATAATATGAATAAAAATAATGGTTATAAAAATGGATTTAAAAATGTTAAAAATAGCTTTTTTTACAAAGGCTTATCATTAACAGAAGATATAGCATTAAGGAAAGATACATTATTAAATAATGATATTCAATTAAATAAACTTAAGAGTAAAGGTTTCTATAAAAGATTAGCGGTTATTCTCACATTAAGTCTCGGAATAGCCGGCATTTCGCCTGCATTTTCATCTGCAGCAAATATTGATTTAGGGAGTGAAGCAAAGAGCGATACCGAGAGCGGAGATGGAAATATTGAAAATACACAGAATTCAGATATCTTGGCATCCAAAGACATCTCAACGCCGGAGACTCTTAATTCTAAGGCGTCCGAAGACATCTCAACCCCGGAGATTCTTAATTCTAAGGCATCCGAAGGCATCTCAACCCCGGAGATTCTTAATTCTAAGGCATCCGAAGACATTATCAATTCGGAACTTGGAGAAGAGTATTCAGGAGAGTATGATGCTGTTACTTTAAAAATGGATGGAACAATCGTTTCGGAAACTGTAACCGGCGAAAAAGAATATACATATTATCTTGGGGAAGAATCAGGGTATGATGAGGAAATCATTAATTATATGGATGAAAGAACCGGTGCAGGTAGTAAATATAATGCAACCGAATCGGATAATAATTCCGAAACTGTGGAATCGGAAAATGATTCCGAAACTGCGGAATCGGGCAATAATTCCGAAACTATGGAATCGGATAATAAATCCGGGGCCTCAAATTCAACTAATATAAATTCGGAGAATTCAGAAAAAAATATTGAAAGTACGGAAGAAAGCAATCAAAAAAATAACAAATCCAATATATTAAAAAATACAGATGAGGAGGATGACAAGGATACGGCTTCACAATCTGCAATAGAAGAAAATAACACAGCTTCACAGTCTGCGGTTGAAGAAAATAAATATCATAAATTATTTGTCGATACCTCGGATCAATGGGGATTTGACGAGATAAAGACAGAATATGCCGCAACCCAAAAGCTCGAGCTTTATAAGCGTGGCATAGAAGTATTTGAGAATATTTTATTCTATGAAGATGATTTTTATTTAATAAGTAAATATGGAAATAATAATTCATCCGGACGGGGATATTACGGAGGAAGGGTTCGTTATTCGGATTTAGCTCTTGATGGGGATGACCTTGTTCATGTAATGGATTTTATCAGACTTGATACCCCGTTTATCTATTGCTTTGACAGTGCATTTTATGATAATGATTATTATTACATATTTGTGACCAAGCCTTATGCTACGGCAGAAAAGCGTTTCGGGCTTGCCGATTATATTTACGACTATCTTGAAAATATGCAGACATATATACTTGAAAATCCTGATTTATTCGATTCTAATTATGATATTTTAAAATATGTACATGATCAGATGATAAAACATGTAAATTATGATTATGACCATATTACCGAAACCGAAACACATAATATAACAGGATATTTCAGGGATTATTACGGGCTTGATCCGCTGTTTGTATGTGATGGATATTCATATACAGCGCAGCTTATTTTAAATTATCTGGATGTATTTTGTGTAATTACAGGCGGTTCCGGTACTTCCAAGGAAAGAGCAAAGTATGCGTCTTCAGGGCATGCCTGGAATGTTGTGAAGATCGGTAATGGTGAATATTATTATATGGATGTCACCTGGGATGATAATGTATCCGGCCAGGACTACGGCACGAACCGGATAGTCTATACATACTTTCTAAAGGGTACTACATTTTTTGATAAAAATCACTACAGCTATAGAACTAATAATGACGGCCATAGATATGCGGATCCTCCGGTAGGAAAGGACGATTATGACTATTCGGACGGGGAGACCGACGGAAGAATAGTAGAACCGGATCCTACTTATGAGATACCGGATTATGAGGAAAATTATTTTGAGTATGTTTTATCAGGAGACATACTTTTTATAAATGGAACCGGAACAATCCGGACTGAAGATGATTATATGAAGAATCCATGGTATAAGTTCAAGGATGAAATCGTATCCATTAAAATCGGTGAAGGAATTACCGGCATAGGGAATGGTGCATTCAGAAATTGTTATAATCTCGAGGAAATTGAATTTCCGGAGTCTATGGTTACAATAGGCGCTTATGCATTTTACAATTGTAATTCATTAAAAAATGTAATGCTAACCGATAACATTACATGCCTTTCCAAGTATTCATTTGCTGAATGTGACGAACTTCGGAGTGTTTCAATCGGTAAGATGGAGAAGGCCAAAATAGCTCAATATGATTCCAAGATTTCCCGTTATGCATTTGATAATTCTCTTAAACTTGAAAGTATAACAGTGGATCCTGAAAACCCTGTTTTAAAGGCAGTTGACAGCGTGCTTTTCACAAAGGATGGTACAGAATTAATTATGTATCCGGTAAGCAAGCAGGACACTTCATATACTGTGCCTGATGGTGTTACAATCCTTAATAATGAATGTATGCTTGGAAATAAATATCTCGAGGAACTCACTCTTTGTGATGGTATCGAGTATTACGGAAATTCGGCCGTTGCATTTTGCGATAGCCTGAAAACTGTTAATTTTGGAGATCCCGGAACGGAATATGTAACTTACAAGGATTCATTCTTATATGCAACGGCAATTGATACCATAACGGTGCCGGAAGACGCATCTTTCTTCGAAATGAAAGACGGGGTACTATTTACTGAGTCCGGAAAATTCCTCTCATATTATACATTTAGCAATACTGCCAAGGAATATGTGATTCCTGATGGAACAGAGCGTTTATGCGTATTTTGCTTTGATTCCGTATCAAGTATTGAAAAGGTGGTTATCCCAAATACTGTCCGAAGGATTGATATGGAAGCGTTCTTCTATTGTTACAATTTATCCGAGGTGATAATAGGAAACGGCGTTTCAACTCTAAGCGACAGCGCATTCTGGGGTTCGGAAAATATACTCAGGCTGGAAAATAACAGTTATTGTAACTTAAAATTAAAACAATTCGGATATAAATACAGATCAGGTAAGGGCGCTTATAATTACTGGAAAGATGAAGAGACAGGCAGGTTTATAGACCACATTTCAAAGGGAACAGCCCTGCTTACACAGCTTTCACTGCCGATGGGCATAGGAATTGTTTTCTACGTGGATGGAATAGAATATACCATGGATGCCTATTCCGACTGGGTATTAAATGATGAGAGAAAGCTTTCCAATAAAACGACCTGGCAGTTTACGCTTGATGAGCTTAACAGCGGTGAGCCTTTCGGTGTGGTTATCGGAAACTTTGATGATGAAGATGATACGATAGATGTTAACAATGTATCTTACGATGGTTGGACATATTCTGTAAAAAGAACGCTCAAAATGAAGCTTTTAGAAGAAAATGTCCTTAAGATTTACGGTGATGGTATAATCGAGAAAAGGTCATTTGGTCATGACCTCAATGATTATCAGAAAAATGTAGCGAAGGTCATAATCAGTAATGGTATAGATGGTATAGGAGAGTACGCTTTCGAGGGTTTTGAAGCAGTAACCGAAATAGAGATAGGTAGCGGTGTTCAAAGTATCGGTAAAGGTGCCTTCAATGATATGAAGGAGCTCGTATTTTTAAATATTCCATCCACAGTCAAAGAAATATCAGATGAGGAAATAATTATGGGAACTGATAAGCTTTCTCTTATATTTAATAATTCCGATTCAAGTATAAAGCTCCTGGTTACTTCGGATTACAGCCATAAGGCTCCGATGGTAAAATATTGGAGAAGCTTTGATACTGAAACTAATAAATGTGAAGCAGAGATTTCTAATGGTGTGGTCTTTGCAAAATATATTGATGCGGTAAAATTACTGGGAGAGAGATTTGATTATAATGGATATACATATATGTTAAATATGTATGTATCCACTGAATGGCGTGTGTTTGTGCAGTCTATGGAAGCTGGTTTAGACGTAAGTACTGATCCAAATGAGTACAATATTTTGGATTCGATTGCAAATGTTTCGATTATTGATTATGCCGATGATTATGTTGATGGAATGGAGATTCCTGATATTAACACGTGTCTGTATATTAATGATTGGAAATATAAGCTTGTAAATGTAGCTTTACCGGCAGAAAAGCCTACGGATACAGAGGATACTCAAGTTCCGGCACAGACAGAAGAAGCTTCTGCTGACAGTACTGAGGAAGCTGCGGATAGTACAGAGGAGCCGGATGTTACAAATGCACCGGAAAGCACTGAGGGAAGCGGATATATTCCGGTTCCGAGAAGAACAATTACTCCTGATTATATTGAGGAAACACCGGGAGTGACATATTCTCCAAGAAGAACCATAACACCGGATTCGACTGCATCTTCCGAGGAAACATTAAAACCGGCAGATGTAGGTGCTTCACCGGAAGTAAGTAAAGGTCCTGAAGGAACGGATGGCAATGGAAGCACGCCTGGAAGTAGTATAAGCCCTGACGGAAAAGATGGCAGCGGAAGTAGTCCGGAGGGCAGTGCAAACCCTGACGGAAAGGATGGTAGCGGAAATAGTCCGGAAGGCAGCGCAGGCCCGGAAGGAACGGATGGCAATGGAAGCACGCCTGGAAGTAGTACAAGCCCTGATGGAAAGGATGGTAGCGGAAATATGCCTGGAAGTAGTACAAGCCCTGGCGGAAAAGATGGTAGCGGAAATATGCCAGGAAGTAGTGCAAGCCCTGACGGAAAGGATGGTAGCGGAAATAGTCCGGAAGGCAGTGCAGGCCCTGATGCAGAAAGCAGTTTAAAACCGGCAGATGGAAATGATTCCGAAAATGCATCGAGAGGAAGTATTGTAAATCCTTCAGATAATAAAGATTCGGAAACTGATAATTCTTCGGGCTCAGCGATTGATGCCACAGAGGATGATAATATAGGAAAGGATAAAAGTGAAAACAATAATTCAGGTGATAATGGATGGAATAATCCGGTAATTACACCGGCGCCGGGATATATATATACTCCGAAACCTACAGTTGTTGCTGCTACAGAAGAAGCAGTTGAAAAAGGAAGTTACATTACAATCGATGATATGCATTTAAAGATATTAAAGGCAGCTGACAGTAATGAGGACGGAAAGGTATCAATAACCGGAATGGATGGAAATAAGGATACCATAAACATTCCGGATACTGTAATTATCGCCGGTGCAACCTATAAAATAGTAAAAATCGGTAAAAAAGCATTTAAAAATAATAAAAATGTAGATACTCTAATTATCGGGAAATACGTAAAGCAAATAGGTAAACAGGCGTTTTACGGGTGCAGGAAGCTTGAGTACATTAAGATATGCTCTAAGAAAATAAAGTCTGTAGGGAAAAATGCATTCAAGGGAATAAATAAAAATGCAATCATAAAAGCCAAAAAATCAATAAAAAAGAAGATAAAACTTTAGGGGTGAAAATGTCAATATTTACTAAGCATTGTGAGATAAAAAGGTTTGATTTTTGTATAATTATATGTTAAAATCAATGTTTGTAATTTTAGTACAATTTATTACCTACTTAAAGAGAAGAGGGAGAAACAATCATGTATAAAAAAGTATCAAAAGACATGAATTTCGTTGAGCGTGAAAGAGGCGTTGAACAATTTTGGAAGGATAATAACATCTTTCAAAAATCTATGGATATAAGAAAGGGATGTCCTACATATACATTTTATGACGGACCTCCAACAGCTAATGGTCAGCCACATATCGGACATGTTCTTACCAGAGTTATAAAGGATATGATTCCTCGTTATAAGACCATGAGAGGTTATTTCGTGCCACGTAAGGCAGGATGGGACACTCACGGACTTCCTGTAGAGCTTGAGGTTGAGAAGCTTCTTGGAATCGACGGAAAAGAGCAGATAGAAGAGTATGGTTTAGAGCCGTTTATTGATAAATGTAAGGAATCTGTATGGAAGTACAAGGGCATGTGGGAAGAGTTTTCCGGACGTGTTGGCTTCTGGGCAGATATGGATGATCCATATGTTACATATCATGATGACTTCATCGAGTCTGAATGGTGGGCTTTAAAGCAAATTTGGGATAAAGGATTATTATATAAAGGCTTCAAGATTGTTCCTTATTGTCCTCGTTGCGGTACACCTCTTTCTTCACACGAGGTTGCACAGGGATATAAGGCAGTTAAGGAGCGTTCGGCAATCGTTCGTTTCAAGGTAGTCGGAGAGGATGCATATTTCCTTGCATGGACAACAACTCCATGGACACTTCCTTCAAACGTTGCTCTTTGTATGAATCCAAATGAAACCTATACAAAGGTAAAGGCAAAGGACGGCTATACATATTATATGGCTGAGGCTCTTCTGGATACAGTTCTTTCAGGACTTACAGAGGGAGATGAGAAGGTTTACGAAGTACTTGAAACTTATAAGGGAACTGATCTTGAGGGCAAGGAGTATGAGCCGCTCTTTGATTTTGTAAAGCCTGTTGTTGAGAAACAGCATAAAAAGGGACATTATATTACTGTAGATGACTATGTAACCATGTCAGATGGTACCGGTATCGTTCATATAGCTCCTGCATTTGGTGAGGACGACTCACGTGTGGGCAGAAACTATGATCTTCCTTTTGTACAGTTTGTAGATAGTCATGGTAATATGACCGAGGAAACACCTTATGCCGGAACATTTGTTAAGGATGCAGATTTACAGATTTTAAAGGATTTAGAGGCAGCAGGACTTCTTTTTGCAGCACCTAAATTCGAACATGATTATCCATTCTGCTGGAGATGTGATACACCGCTTATCTATTATGCACGTGAGTCATGGTTCGTTAAAATGACAGCAGTTCGTGATGATCTCGTTAAGAATAATAATACAGTAAACTGGATTCCTGAATCCATCGGTAAAGGTCGTTTCGGCGACTGGCTTGAGAATATCCAGGATTGGGGTATTTCAAGAAACCGTTATTGGGGAACTCCATTAAATATTTGGGAATGTGAAGGCTGTGGCCACCAGGAATCAATCGGTTCCAGGAAAGAGCTTGCAGAGCGCTCAGGAAACCCTGATGATGAGAAGACAGAGCTTCACAGACCATTTATAGATAACGTTACATTTACCTGTCCTGATTGTGGTAAGGTAATGAGAAGGGTACCTGAGGTAATTGACTGCTGGTTCGATTCAGGAGCAATGCCATTTGCACAGCACCATTATCCATTCGAGAATAAGGATTTATTCGAACAGCAATTCCCGGCACAGTTCATTTCAGAGGCTGTAGATCAGACCAGAGGCTGGTTCTACTCACTCATGGCTGAGTCAACATTGCTATTCAACAAGGCTCCTTATGAAAATGTAATCGTCCTCGGACATGTCCAGGATGAGAATGGTCAGAAGATGAGTAAGTCCAAAGGAAATGCAGTTGATCCTATGAATGCTCTTTCAGAGCACGGTGCAGATGCTATCCGTTGGTATTTTTACATTAACTCTGCTCCATGGCTTCCAAACCGTTTCCATGACAAGGCTGTTACGGAAGGCCAGAGAAAGTTTATGGGTACACTTTGGAATACATATGCATTCTTCGTACTTTACGCAGATATTGATAATTTCGATCCGACACAGTATAAGTTGGAATATGATAAACTCCCTGTAATCGATAAATGGCTTATTTCCAAGCTTAATTCTACGGTTAAGGAAGTTATATCCTGTATGGATGCTTACAAGATTCCTGAAACAGCTAAGGCGCTCAGCGCATTCGTGGATGAGATGAGTAACTGGTATGTTCGTCGTTCACGTAACCGTTTCTGGGCTAAGGGTATGGAGCAGGATAAGATTAATGCATACATGACCCTTTATACAGCGCTTGTAACCATCTCAAAGGCAGCAGCACCTATGGTTCCATTCCTTACAGAGGAAATCTATCAGAACCTTGTAGCAGGCTTGGATAAGAGTGCACCTGAGAGTATTCACCTTTGTGATTTCCCTGAGGTAAATGAAGCTTACATCGATACAGAGCTTGAGAATACTATGGAAACAGTTCTAAATGTTGTTGTTACCGGTCGTTCATGCCGTGAAATCGCTAAGATCAAGAATCGTCAGCCTATCGCTGAAATGTTTATAAATACCGAGAAAGAGCTTTCAGAGTTCTACATTGATATCGTTAAAGATGAGTTAAATGTTAAGAAGGTAACTCAGACAGATTCAATGGATGGCTTTATGAGCTACAGCTTCAAGCCTCAATTAAAGACTCTCGGACGCCGTTTCGGAAAGAACATAAATCTTGTTAAGCAGATTCTTGCTGACATAGACGGTAATAAAGCAATGGCAGAGCTTAATGAGAAGGAAACGCTTACCATAAATGTTGATGGTGTGGATGAAGCTCTTACCAGAGATGATCTTCTCATCGAGACTGTACAGTCTGAAAAGTATGTTACACAGACAGATAAAGGAATCACAGTTGTTCTTGATACATCCCTTACACCGGAGCTCATCGAAGAAGGTTTCGTAAGAGAGATAATCAGTAAGCTTCAGACAATGAGAAAAGAAGCAGACTTCGAGGTTATGGATCTCATTACAATCGGTGCCAGTGGAAATGAAAAGATCTGCACCATAATCGAGAATAACAAGGAAGAAATCTTAAGAGCTACAATGGCTACAGAGTTCAAGAAAGACAGTGATCTTGAGTATGCAAAAGAGTGGAAGATTAATGGAGAGAATGTAAAACTTTCGGTCCAAAAATAGGGGACGTTACCTTACAGTCGACGGAACCCGGTGACCAAATCTTGTTTTGTTTTGAGTTAAATATAAAAACTCCCGTTCATTTGAATGGGAGTTTTTTTTGTGGTTTGATATAGTATATATTAATTATAGTATATTATAATGAATCCGGTATATTATAATGATTCTTATTTATTATAATGAATCCGGTATATTATAATGATTCTTATATTTTTTAATGATTCCGGTATATTTTTTCTTTTTGATAAAATCTTATTTTAAAGTTCTTATAATAAATAAGGCCCCGGGTGTTGTCACCCGAGGCCATTAAATTAAAGAAGTAGTTTAATAACAAATAATTTGTTATTAAGAGTTAATTATAATACTCCAACAACAACCTTCTTCTTAGCTTTTTTCATCATAAGCTTCTTAGCGCCCTTAGCTTTAATAATCTTGGTGTAAAGAGCTTTCTTCTTCTTAGGTACCTTAATAGAAAGTTTCTTACCTGTGAAGTTAAACTTGAATGCGTTCTTAGCAACTGTCTTAGCTGTTAAAGCAGTAGTATCAAGTTCAATAGTTTTAAGCTTCTTAGCGCCTACAAATGCGTTAGCTTCAATTGTAGAAATTGTGCTTGGCATATAAATGTAAGTTGCTTTCTTGCACTTACTAAATGCTTTCTTACTGATAGTAGTTACATCAAATGTAAATCCGTTAGCATCAGCAACTTCTTCAGCAACTTCAACTTCCTTAACGTTAGCAGCAGCTGTAAGAGCAGCAGTACCACTAATCATGTTGTTACCTGAATCAAAACTAGCAGGTGTAAGTACTGTATAAGTAGCACCATCTAAAGTAATAGTAGTTCCTGCAGGTGAAGACTCAAGCTTAGTAACAGTCTGAACCTTTGTATTGTTAGTAACTGCAGAACCGGAAGATGTCTTAGCACCTGAAGAGTTCAAATCAAATGCTACACCACCTGTACCTGATTCATTTGTTTCCTCAACGATCTTGTAATCAACGATGTTTCCTGCAGCATCAAGTGTAACACCTCTGTTAGAAACATACTTATAATTTGGATTAAGAGTAGCAGCGTACTTCTTACCGGCTGTAAGACGAGTATCAGCATCAGATGCCTCTGTATTAGCAGCATCGAAGATGTCACCTGAAAGTGTAAACACAAGTTCAAGAGACTTGGTTGGCTTTGCATCAAACTTTGTAGTATCTCTTGTTGCCTGTCCGTTGTCATCAAGACAGTTAACAAGTGAAGCTGACTTATGGCTATCATAAGTATTAATAAGCATAGCTGA
>JAILOA010000321.1 GCA_024691065.1 Lachnospiraceae bacterium
TATAGCACCTACGAGATATGGATATTCATTTGTTGGTTGGTATGATAATAAAGATTTTAATGGTATACCTATAACGGAAATTAATTCCGATGTAACTAGAGACATTACGGTTTATGCACGTTGGAGTCCTAAGAAATATACTTACACAATAAATCCTAACAATGGTGTAATTAATATAAGCAGTATAGAAGTAACATATGGAGAAAAAATACCGCTTTCAGATTTAAGTGCAAGAATATACAGAAATGGATATAGACTTGTAGGTTGGAATTTATCAATTTTAGATACTGATTATGATTTGACTAATGATTCTGTTGTTAATGTTGAAGGAGAAGGTGTTTTAAATCCTATATGGAGTGAAGGACAATTTAATATAGCTTTTCAATCCGGAATTGCGAACGACAATAACACCTATCAATCAAAGGTTGTAACAAAAGGAGAGCAATATGGAGAATTACCAACAATAACAAGAGAAGGTTATACATTTGTAGGTTGGTCTTATAAAAATGGAGATGATGTTGTAATAGTGAAGCAGGATTCCATTGTAAACCTTGATAAAGATACAGTACTTACAGCAGTATTTAGCAAAAACTCTGATGACATAGAGATTACTATTGAAAAAGGTGATTTGAGTGATGTATCTACATTTGCAGCACTCGAAAAAGAAGTGCCGGAACAGAAAACTACGGCAAATCCTTGGTTCATATCAAATGCAACCGGGGCATATTACAATCAATTAAATTCAGAAGGTAAGAAGTTATATACAGGCTTATATGAAGTATATGCAAACGGAGATAATATTAATAAGCAGTTAAGCTTTGAAATGAAGTCGTCTTTAGACTTAGAAGCCTTTGCTGCTGCGTTAACATCAGCCACGCAAGGTTTTATTTACGATCATGTAGAACTTACATGGATTCAATCAGGTAAGTTTAAAATTATGGGAATAGATGGTGGGTATAAAATGACATTTACCCCTATTAATCCGTATAGTTATGATTTATGTATAACGGCAGTTAATGCTGTAGTAAAAACAAAAGGGTATACGGATATTCTTAATGGAACCGGAATAACATCAGAAGATACAACAGCACAAAAAGTGTATAAAATCGAAAAACTCATAAGTAAGTATATGAAATATGGTATTCTTGATGAAAAT
Source organism: Lachnospiraceae bacterium (assembly GCA_024691065.1). GTDB lineage: Bacteria > Bacillota > Clostridia > Lachnospirales > Lachnospiraceae > JAEEJA01. The sequence goes on from JAILOA010000321.1 coordinate 1,157, forward strand.
ACAAATAATTGTTCCAATGAGTTTCGTGATCCGGCGTATTCATTATTTGTAAATAGTGGATATGGTGTTTGTGCGTCTTATGCAAAACTATTCAAGATTATTTGCAATTATTATGGTATAGAATGCTCTTATGTTATAGGTAAATACGATGCTCAAAGAACAGTATCAGGCCATGCTTGGAATTATGTAAAAGTGGAAGATAAGTGGTATTTGTTAGACGTAACAGGTGATTGTACGGAAGCAGAAGATAATTTAATGAAGTTTTTATTAGGAACAAATGAATCAAGTGGTTTTAATGAAGAAAATGCAAGTAATAACCTTATCAGTAAATCTCTTAACTTATCATCTACTAAGTATATTCAAGGCTTTAATATTAATGGATTCACTTATGAAACACCGGAATTATGGAATACTGAAGCTGATATAGTAAGCCTTGATAATGTAAGTACAGTAAAGAAGATTATCATTCCAAATACTGTTAAGCATGGTTCATTTACTTATAATGTTGAGTTTGTCGATAAAACAGTATTCACAAAAGCGAAAAAAGTAAAGAAAATAGTTATAGGAAAGAATATATATGAGATTAAAAACGGAAGTTTTAAGAAGTGTAAGGTATTAAAGAAGATTGTAATAAAATCAAAGAATTTAAAGATAACAAAGAAAGCCTTTGGAAAAAAACAGAAGTTAACCATTAAGGTTCCAAAAGCAAAGAAGAAAAAATATAAGAAAATGCTAAAGAAATATAAAGGCATTACGATTAAATAAGATTATAAGTTTATTTTTGACATAATTTTACCTTCTTTATTTTAGAAACAGCAAAAGAACAAACCTTAAAAAAAGGAATGTTCTTTTGTTGTTTTTTTTTAAAAGAATAAAATTATATATCATCTATTGTTACACCATATTCTTCTTCTAACTTGTTATAATTCTTCATAATATAAAGGCAAGTAGCTCTTGATATTTGAGCCAGATTACAAACAAGGTTTATTTGACACATATTTGTAATGCCACTTTTTTGAATGAGTAAATATGCTTTCCATTCTTCAATATCCGGCTTGTCTTCATCAGAAAAACTCATTAAATGGGCTTGTCTATAGGACATAGGCTTTCTCCTTTCTTTTATTGTATATATATAATATATGAGAAAATTTAAAGTAAAATTTATTGAATTTTTATTCGTCTTTCGTAAAAAAGGTTGAAAAAAATAGAATTTGTGTTAACATTAAAAATAAAAAAGGAGTGAAATTTTATTATGGAGATTGTTCAAAATCCGATCCCTTGTAAGTAAAGTGGGAGAGCGGAGGTGTTTGACTGAACAACTTTAAGAAGAACAAAAAAAGAAATGATGCTTTAGAGATTTTAAATATGTATTTAGCTTTAAGTGAACTACCCACCGCCTAAAGGTA
>JAILOA010000258.1 GCA_024691065.1 Lachnospiraceae bacterium
TAATATTTTATATAAAAAAATGGGAGAAAAAATTTAATGTCATCTGTAAAAAGAATTATAGCCGGAGTAGTTAATTGCTTCAGGGTTATAATAAAAACTATTTTAAGTTATATAGGTGTATTTTCCGGAGTAATAACCGCGGTTCTCGGAATATTTGCGGCTGTCCTTTTAGCGGCAGGTATTGCAGGACTTGTTGTTTATGTTAAGGTTTTGCCGGACTTTACCGAAGCTCGAGAGGTGGTTTTTGATAAGCTCGTAAATATGAGCAAGAACGACTTCATTTCCAACGAAGATACAATTATATACGATTATAAGGGAGAAAAGCTTGCGACCGTAAATGCGGGACATTATAAATATGTTTCGATTAGCAAGGTTTCACCTTATCTTTACAATGGTTATATTGCAGTAGAGGATAAGCGTTTCAAGACTCACGCCGGTGTGGATTTATTAGCTACACTTCGTGCCGGAGTTGCATTGTTAAAAAACAGTGGTGGTATCACACAGGGTGGTAGTACCATAACCCAGCAGGTTATCAAGAATAACCTTCTTTCGCAGGAACAGACTTATTCACGTAAGATGGCAGAAATTATGCTTGCGCCTTCCGTAGAAGCAAAGTTTTCCAAGGATCAGATTATGGAATTCTATTGTAACAGTAACTATTACGGAAACAGATGTTATGGTGTAAGCTCGGCAAGTAAATATTATTTCGGAAAGAAGCCTATAGATTTGCTTCCGGAAGAGGCAGCTATGCTGATAGCTCTTTCAAATAATCCAACAGCCTATAATCCGGTTGAAAATTACGATGACGGTTTAGAGAGACGTAATTATGTATTAGAGAAAATGTACGTGGAAGGTGTTATTTCACGTAAGGAATATAAGAGAGCTGTTAAGACAGACATCGAAGTATTGCAGCTCACAGGTAAGGTTACAAATGAAAATTATGAAACAAGTTATGCTATTTATTGTGCTTCCATAGAGCTTATGGAGCAGGAAAACTTCGTATTCCAATATACCTTTGATACAAAGGAAGAGTATGAGGATTACAATGAAGAATATTCTGCAATGTACAGTGAGATGAGCGATAAGATTCGTTCAGGTGGTTATAAAATTTATACTACCATTAATCCAAAGAAACAGGCCAAGCTTCAGGCAGCGCTTGATAATGGTCTTGTAAACAATCTTGAAAAAGCTTCAGACGGTCGTTACGCTCTTCAGGGTGCGGCAGTCTGTGTGGATAACAGTAACCAATATGTTGTTGCAATTGTTGGTGGTAGAGGAACCAAGGACTCATATAACAGAGCTTTCCTTTCGGCACGTCAGTCAGGTAGTTCCATTAAGCCACTTATCGACTACGGTCCGGGTCTCGAGTCAGGTATGTTCTCACCATCTACCTATGTGGATGACCATGAAATCAAGGATGGTCCTAAAAACTCAGGTGGTGGATACGCTGGACGTATTCAGTTAAGAGAAGCAGTTGCACGTTCATTAAATACAATTGCATGGCAGGTTCTTCAGGCTATTACGCCGGAGTACGGTTTGTCCTTCCTGTCAGCAATGCATTTCCATAACTTAAGTTATGTGGATAATGGAAACCTTGCTCTTTCTCTTGGTGGTTTCACCAACGGTGTAAGAGTGGTGGATATGGCGAAGGGATATTCTACACTTGCAAATAACGGTGCATTTAGTGAAAGATCCTGTATTACAAAGCTTGAGCATGTTACCGATGGTGTGCTTTATCTCGATGGTGAGGGTGAAGATACCACCACACAGGTATATTCTAAGGATGCTGCCTGGATGATGACGGATATTCTTAAGGGTGTTATCAATGAATCATACGGTACAGGTGCTTCGCTTAAGCTTAACAATGGTCAGATAGCTGCCGGAAAGACCGGTACCACAGACTCAGGTAAAGACCTCTGGTTCTGCGGTTATACAGCGTATTATACAACGGTTGTTTGGGTCGGTTACGATACGCCTAGAGCTATGAATGCTTATGGTGCGACAATTCCGGGTGTTATTTGGAAGAATTATATGAATGACATACATTCAAGCTTGCAACCTCTTGATTTTGTTAAGCCGGAAACTGTATGTCTTGCAAGATATGATAGCAATGGTAACATTATAGAGGGTACAGAAGTAACAGGTGATGTTAAGAGAAGCTATGGTTATGATTACTTCTCGACAACAATCTTAGAGGATTCTACCGATTATGTTTCAAAGCTTGAAGAGGAAGAACTTATTAAGAGC
>JAILOA010000374.1 GCA_024691065.1 Lachnospiraceae bacterium
GAGGCCTTTATTTCGGCGAGCGTCACACTGAGACCGTCGATGGATTAAGAACTGCCGTAGATACTCTTAGCTATAATGAAGAAGAGATAAGAAGAATTGCCAAGTGGGCATTCGAAGTAGCTATGAAGCGTAACAAGAAGGTTACAAGTGTAGATAAGGCAAATGTACTCGACTCCTCCAGACTTTGGAGAACAGTCGTAAAAGAAGTGAGCGCCGATTATCCTGAGGTTGAATTGGAAGATATGCTCGTTGACAACTGTGCAATGCAGATTGTCCGTAATCCTAAGCAGTTCGATGTAATTCTTACAGAGAACATGTTTGGTGATATTTTATCAGATGAAGCAAGTATGGTAACAGGTTCAATCGGAATGCTTTCAAGCGCAAGCCTTGGAGCTACAAAGCTAGGACTTTACGAGCCAAGCCACGGTTCAGCACCTGACATTGCAGGACAAAACATTGCAAATCCACTTGCAACCATCAGTTCGGCAGCTATGATGCTCCGTTATTCATTTGATTTAAATGATGAGGCACTCGCAATCGAGAATGCAATCAAGAAGGTCCTTTCTGAAGGCTATAGAACGGTTGATATCTATACAGAGGGAACCACAAAACTTTCAACTACAGAGATGGGTGATAAGGTAGCTGAATTTATCTAAGCATAAAATCAGAGGTTATATAAATTAAGACTTTATGTAATTAAAAAAGTTTATAATTGCCGGTTTCGCGCTAAATCAGAGAAATCCCAAAGCAGTACAATTACTGCTTCATAAAATCAACTGATTAATAAAGCGATACATTAACCTCGATAAAATAAATACATAGGAGGAATTACCATGAAAAGTGATGCAGTAAAAAAGGGTATGGCAACAGCGCCTCAAAGATCATTATTTAATGCTCTCGGTATGACAAAAGAAGAGCTTGAGAGACCGTTAGTCGGAATCGTCAGCTCCTACAATGAAATCGTCCCGGGACATATGAATATTGACAAAATAGTCGAGGCCGTGAAAACAGGTGTTTTAATGGGAGGAGGTACTCCTATTGTATTTCCGGCAATTGCAGTCTGCGATGGAATTGCCATGGGACATACAGGAATGAAATATTCCCTCGTAACCAGAGATTTAATTGCTGATTCAACAGAGTGTATGGCACTCGCACACCAGTTTGATGCATTGGTAATGGTGCCAAACTGTGATAAAAATGTACCGGGCTTACTTATGGCAGCAGCCAGAGTAAATGTACCGACCATCTTCGTAAGTGGCGGTCCGATGCTTGCCGGTCACGTCAAAGGTTCCAAGACAAGCCTTTCAACAATGTTTGAGGCAGTCGGTGCACATGCAGCAGGAAAGATGACAGAAGCAGAGGTAGATGATTATGTATGTAATGCATGTCCTACCTGCGGTTCATGTTCAGGTATGTTTACCGCAAACAGTATGAACTGCCTTACTGAAGCAATCGGTATGGGACTTAGCGGAAACGGTTCAATCCCTGCTGTTTATTCATCAAGACTTCAGCTTGCAAAGCATGCCGGTATGCAGGTTATGGAACTTTACAGAAAGAATATCTGCCCAAGAGACATAATGACAAAAGAAGCATTTTACAATGCACTCGCAGTCGATATGGCACTTGGATGCTCAACAAATACAATGCTTCACATTCCTGCAATAGCAAATGAAGCAGGAGTAGAGGTAACACCTGATCTTGCAAATGAAATAAGTGACAAGACTCCAAACCTCTGCCACTTAGCACCTGCAGGAAATGCATATATGGAAGATCTCAATGAAGCCGGCGGTGTGTATGCCGTAATGAACGAGCTTTCAAAGAAGAATCTCCTTAATCTCGATGTTATTACCTGTACAGGAAAGACCATGGGAGAAAACATTGAGGGTCATGTAAATAAGAATCCGGACATTATTCGTCCGATTGATAATCCATATACAAAGGAAGGCGGAATCGCAGTACTTAAAGGAAATATCGCGCCTGATACCTGCGTGGTTAAGCGTTCTGCAGTACTTCCTGAAATGCTTGTCCATGAAGGACCTGCTAGAGTATTTGATTCAGAAGAGGATGCAATCGCAGCCATCAAGGGTGGCAAGATTGTTCCGGGTGATGTCGTAATCATCCGTTACGAAGGCCCTAAGGGTGGTCCGGGAATGAGAGAAATGCTTAATCCAACCTCAGTTATTGAAGGAATGGGACTTGGCTCAAGTGTTGCACTCATTACCGACGGACGTTTCTCGGGAGCTTCAAGAGGTGCTTCAATCGGTCATGTATCACCTGAGGCAGCACTTGGCGGACCGATTGCATTTGTAGAGGAAGGCGATATCATTTCAATCGATATTCCTGCAAATACAATTAATGCCAAGGTTTCGGATGAAGAGATGGCAAGACGTAAAGCAAACTGGGTACCTAGAGAGCCTAAGGTTAAGACAGGTTACCTTGCAAGATATGCTTCAATCGTTACATCAGCCGATAAGGGCGGAAGACTTGATGTTATGGAGGCATGCAAGCGTACTTCTTAAGTAATCAAGCGTACTTAAGAAGCAAGAAAGCGTACTAAAGAAGCAAGAAAGCGTCCTTCTTAAGTAAGCAAGCGTCCTTCTTAAGCAAGCAAGCGTACTTAAGAAGTAAGCAGGCGCATCTAATATTATGATTTGTAATTATTAAATTGCTAAAACATAAAAAATATTATCCTAAAAAATCTGAATAATCTTATTTTAAATACAGAATTTACAGATTAGGATATAATTAAAAAATCAATAAAATTAAAATTATAACAAATAAAATAATATATATGAGTGAATAAATTTGGAGGTGACATTATGCAATTAAAAGGAGCGGAAATTGTAATTGAATGTCTTAAAGAGCAGGGTGTTGATACCGTATTCGGTTACCCTGGCGGAACAATTTTAAATGTATACGATGAGCTTTATAAGCACAGTGAT
>JAILOA010000419.1 GCA_024691065.1 Lachnospiraceae bacterium
GTTTCCGGTATACTTTATAATCAAAGTAAATGATAGTTATGGTTAAAGAGTTAAGGTGATAAAAAACCAAATTAACGGTAAAAATTAGCAGAGTAAGTGTTAAAATCAGCATCAAAAATGAGGTTCGGAATTATTGAAAAAAACTTGATTTTGTGCTAAAATATAACTCGTGCTAATTGTGTTTAGGGGTTTTGATTATGGGAAATATAATCAGAAGAAGATATACTTTTTCAGGAAGAGTGCAGGGTGTGGGATTTCGTTACAGAGCATACCATGGTGCACAACAGCTAAGGCTTACCGGATGGGTTAAAAATGAATGGGACGGAACAGTTTCTATGGAGGTTCAGGGAACCGGGGAAGAGTTTGACAAGCTTATATCATTAATAAATAAAGGTACTTATGTATTTATTGAGAAGATATATTTTAAGGACATTCCGTTGGTTTCGGATGAACGAGGCTTTGAGGTACATTAAATATTTTTTTCCGGGTTTTGGGACGAAATAATCTTGAAAGTCTCAGGTAAAGTATTCATATTAAGGATGAAATTGTATAGATTTATGCAGGATTAGTACATCGGTAGTATGCCAGCTTCCCAAGCTGGAGAGGCGGGTTCGATTCCCGTATCCTGCTTATTTTTTTGGGGATCTCCATTTTGAACGGATTTATGGAGTTTTTTTAATTTAACGTAGTAAAAGTAATCTTTTGTCAGTTAGGTTTTTAGGCCCCAACTGACAAGACATGAGGTGTCACGCGCTATGAGCAAATAGCGAAGCGGACTGAAGAGTATCATTGACCGTAGTGGGCTTGAAACCGGGATTACATTTTCGGGCAAGTCTTTATTAGGGAGAGTTAAAATTCTTCGTTGGTCTTACCGGTGACTATAGCAATACTAAAATAATGAAAAAGAGTAGGTATAGATTATGGATGACACAAACATTAAAATTGGACTTTGCAAATCAAATGAGGACTATAAGGATGAGATTTTAAGATTGTTTGACTCCAAAGTGTTTCGTTACATTCAAAAAGATATTGTCACTTATGAGAATTATAAGGAAATAATGGATGTAATAAGAAGGGGCGAGTTTGATTTGGATCTTATCCTGATTGAATTATTTTCGGATAATAATGATGGAATCGAAGTTGCACGCCTTATCAATAAGAAACAGCTCGATACGGATATGATATTCATATCTTCATCCGCTGACAATTTTTCTTACGGATATACGTATAAAGCTTTTGCAAATTTATTGAAACCAATTACAAGAACCGCTTTGGAATCGGTTATTAGAATGTATATAAATAAGTTGTTTTCGGAGACATTGTATCTGAATATTCATAAGAAGAATGAAGAAATTCGTGTTCCGCTTCAGGATATTATATATATTGAAAGTAATGTAAGAAAAGTTATAGTTCATACTAATACAAATGATATAAGTTATTATGAGAAGCTTTCTGTTTTGGAATCTGCATTAAAGCCTTATGGATTTGCAAGAAGTCATCAAAGTTTTTTGGTCTCCATTGAGAAGATTACGGGTCTCGGCAACACCACCGTTGAGCTTGGGGCACATAGTGTACCGGTTAGCAGGCAATATAGGGAATATTTGAAGACCATATTTGATGGAACGACTTCAGAGGGAGAGAATGAGGGCGAACATCGAAACAAATATAAGGATGTTATTTCAGTAGACAATAAGTCCGACGAAAAGGGCGAGAATGCATTAACAAACTCAGCAATTATCAAAAAATCTTACAGAACACTTCAATCCAGGGCTTCCATAACAGGAATTAACGGTGAATATAAGGGAGTAATGATTAGTTTCAAATCCGATGTTGAAATAATAGTAGGAAGGGATATTAATAATTCCGACTTTATAGTTAATTTACCTAAGGTAAGTAGGGTACATTGTAAAATTCTTTATAATTCTTCATTGGATCGCTATGAGATAATAGATGATTCAACAAACGGAACATTTATAAATGGCGGTAACCGTTTGATAAGGCATGAGAGATATGTGCTTGAGCCGGATGCGACAATTGCATTTGGTGATAAAGAGACAGTTTTCAAGTTGGGATAGATTGGAGGAAAAATGAATATAACAAAATGTTCTAAGGGCCATATTTTTGATAAAGATAAATTTGATGATTGTCCGGTATGTGCAATGGTTGAGGCAGGAATTTCCGAAAAAAGTATAATTAAGGCCGGAAATGATGAAGACACATTGGTTTCGGAGGGAAGCTTTTATGAGAACCTGACAAGTAAAAAAACGGTGGGATGGCTTACTTCTCTTACAGGAGGCACATCGGGCCAGAGTATCAATCTTTATGAAGGTAGAAATACTATCAAAAAGCTCAACTATAATGCAGATGAGAATGCCAAAATTGCAACAAGTAAAAATATTATAACCATCACATATACACAGAAAAAGGGTTTTGTTCTTAATCCTAACAGAGCAACCATTTTTATAAACGGTAAACAAATTTCCAAATCGACAATATTAACGGACAGATGTATTATTACTACCGAAAGTAATCAATATATGTTCGTGGCACTTTGTAATAATGATTTTAAATGGTAGAAATTTTTACATAAAGAAAGGGTTTGTAGTTATGGCTACAAACCCTTTTTAAATGTATAAGTTAAATAGTAAAGTTAGAATAATCGGAGTCTTTCTTTTTGTTTCCTCCCGAAGAACCGGAGTTGCCCGATGAGCTTGAGTTCCCGGAAGAACCGGAGCTGCCGGAAGAACTTGAGTTACCCGAGGATCCGGAGCTGCCGGAAGAGCTTGAGTTCCCGGAAGAACCGGAGCTGCCGGAAGAGCTTGAGTTTCCTGAGCTGCTTGAAGAAGTTCCGTTTGAATATGAGGTATCTGTTTTAACAGGTTTACTTCCTTTACTTACCCATAAAGTAATCTTTTTAAGACTTCCTTTATTAAATGTAGTATTCTTTACAATGCTTTGTTGATATACCTTTCCTTTTTTATAATTGCTGTTATATTTTTTAACGACCTTTATTTTGATTGAATTATCCAATTTTTTGATTTTCTTTTTTGCC